>NZ_JAPTNK010000069.1:0-326 GCF_026891775.1 Brevibacillus halotolerans | reverse complement strand
ACTCAAAAACCCGCAAGGGATTTGGTACTTCATACTGATTTAGGTGCCCAATATACAAGCAAGGATTTCACGCAATATGTTAAGCAACTTCACATTGTTCACTCATTTAGCAGAAAGGGCTGTCCCTATGACAATGCCTGTATCGAATCGTTCCATGCCATTCTGAAGAAAGAAGAAGTAAACCATGTGACTTACATTGATTATGAATCTGCAAAGCTTGCGCTTTTTACATATATAGAAGGTTGGTATAACCGAACCCGAATACATGGTAGTCTAGGCTACAAAACACCTCAAGAAGTAGAAGACTTGCAAAGAAAAGCATCCTA
>NZ_JAPTNK010000068.1:0-337 GCF_026891775.1 Brevibacillus halotolerans | reverse complement strand
TGCTTGTAAGGCAGATGCTCTCCCAGCTGAGCTAATCCTCCAGATAAATGGTGACCCGTAGGGGATTCGAACCCCTGTATGACAGCGTGAAAGGCTGCTGTGTTAAACCGCTTCACCAACGGGCCAATATGCTATGGTGCTCCCGACAGGAATCGAACCTGCGACCTCTTCCTTACCATGGAAGCGCTCTACCGACTGAGCTACAGGAGCATGGCTCCTCAGGACGGACTCGAACCGCCAGCCTACCGGTTAACAGCCGGTTGCTCCACCATTGAGCTACTGAGGAACAATGTGAAAGAATTGTTCTTTCAAAACTAGATAATGAAGTCAGCATAAA
>NZ_JAPTNK010000067.1:0-339 GCF_026891775.1 Brevibacillus halotolerans | reverse complement strand
CTGCTTGTAAGGCAGATGCTCTCCCAGCTGAGCTAATCCTCCAGATAAATGGTGACCCGTAGGGGATTCGAACCCCTGTATGACAGCGTGAAAGGCTGCTGTGTTAAACCGCTTCACCAACGGGCCATATATGGCTCCTCAGGACGGACTCGAACCGCCAGCCTACCGGTTAACAGCCGGTTGCTCCACCATTGAGCTACTGAGGAACAATATGAAAGAATTGTTCTTTCAAAACTAGATAATGAAGTCAGCATAAAGGCAATGTGGATAAGTCCTCGACCGATTAGTATTCGTCAGCTCCATGCATTACTGCACTTCCACACCGAACCTATCAACCTC
>NZ_JAPTNK010000066.1:0-340 GCF_026891775.1 Brevibacillus halotolerans | reverse complement strand
TAGGCACGCCGCCAGCGTTCGTCCTGAGCCAGGATCAAACTCTCCATTAAAGTAGTTCTTGATCAAAGCTTCAAAACTTGCTTGGCTAGTGTTTCTATCAAACATTTTACTGTTCAGTTTTCAAAGAACAAAGGCTTGTCAATGTTTCGAACACTCTTCCATAACTATACTATATATTATGGTTTGTGTCAAGTTTTTTTGAAGGTTTATTCCTTCAAAACTAGATAATGAAGTCAGCATAAAGGCAATGTGGATAAGTCCTCGACCGATTAGTATTCGTCAGCTCCATGCATTACTGCACTTCCACACCGAACCTATCAACCTCATCGTCTATAAGGGG
>NZ_JAPTNK010000065.1:0-343 GCF_026891775.1 Brevibacillus halotolerans | reverse complement strand
TGTCACCAGTCGGTCCAGTCGGTCCGATGTCACCGGTAGGTCCAGTTGGTCCGGTGTCTCCGGTAGGTCCAGTTGGTCCAATGTCGCCAGTTGGTCCAGTCGGTCCGATGTCACCAGTCGGTCCAGTCGGTCCGATGTCGCCAGTCGGTCCAGTTGGTCCGGTGTCACCAGTCGGTCCAGTTGGTCCGATGTCTCCGGTAGGTCCAGTCGGTCCGGTGTCACCAGTCGGTCCAGTCGGTCCGATGTCACCGGTAGGTCCAGTTGGTCCGGTGTCTCCGGTAGGTCCAGTTGGTCCAATGTCGCCAGTTGGTCCAGTCGGTCCGATGTCACCAGTCGGTCCAGT
>NZ_JAPTNK010000064.1:0-343 GCF_026891775.1 Brevibacillus halotolerans | reverse complement strand
TTATTAACTTAACCACAGTTAAAGGTTTGATCTTTCGATCTACACTAATGTTTGCATGTTCCTACAAAAGTAAGAACGTTTGCCTTGTATGCTTTCTATCATTATCCAGTTTTCAAAGAACAAATGTCTGCGCCATTTGCTGACCGTAAGCGGTCTATATTGAAGTTTTAGAAAACGTTGAAACGCATTTCCACTTCAAAGGCAACAGTATTATTGTCAGTAACCCTAAAGGTTACCGGCCTGGCAACGTCCTACTCTCCCGGCCCGAATGGGCAAGTACCATCGGCGCTAGAGGGCTTAACGGTCGTGTTCGGAATGGGAACGTGTGTGACCCCTCTGCCAT
>NZ_JAPTNK010000063.1:0-348 GCF_026891775.1 Brevibacillus halotolerans | reverse complement strand
GAATCTTTGTAGCCAGCGGCGAAATACGGGTTACCGTAGCTGCTACTTTTTCTTTGCCCATAGAAGTGCCGCTTACAAGTGCTTTTTGTCCCAATTGAAGCTCTTTTACATCTGATTCGTTAATATCTGCTACTACTTGTAATTTTGTCAAATCACCCATCGTAATGATTTCTGTACCCTTCGTCACGGCTTGACCATTCTTAGCATCCACCTTTAAAACAGTACCGGAGAAAGGAGCCACCACGGTGGATTGAGAGCTTTGCTTCGCTAGCTCCGCTTTTTTTACCTGTAGCTGGTTAATCTGTGCTTGAACGGAAGCAATATCTGTGCTTTTTGGACCTTTTTTAT
>NZ_JAPTNK010000062.1:0-361 GCF_026891775.1 Brevibacillus halotolerans | reverse complement strand
CCAGTGTCTCCGGTAGGTCCAGTAGCACCAGTGTCTCCGGTAGGTCCAGTAGCGCCAGTGTCTCCGGTAGGTCCAGTAGCGCCAGTGTCTCCGGTAGGTCCAGTAGCGCCAGTGTCTCCGGTAGGTCCAGTTGGTCCGATGTCGCCAGTCGGTCCAGTTGGTCCGATGTCGCCAGTCGGTCCAGTTGGTCCAATGTCTCCGGTAGGTCCAGTTGGTCCGGTGTCGCCAGTCGGTCCAGTGTCTCCGGTAGGTCCAGTAGCACCAGTGTCTCCGGTAGGTCCAGTAGCGCCAGTGTCTCCGGTAGGTCCAGTAGCGCCAGTGTCTCCGGTAGGTCCAGTAGCGCCAGTGTCTCCGGTAGGTC
>NZ_JAPTNK010000061.1:0-361 GCF_026891775.1 Brevibacillus halotolerans | reverse complement strand
AAGAACCGGATACTTCAAATAAATCGGAACCTGTAGATCCTCTTAACTATGTGGAGCAACCAAGAAGTCTAGATGTCAGATCAACTGTAGATGAAGATGGATTTGTACCGAACCCGTATAACGAACAGTACAGCGAAGAAACATCCGATCAATAGCATACAATTTCCCCTTGGTATCTCAAGGGGAAATTATTTTTAGGAGGGAACCATGAGAATAATAAGCTCATTCACTGTGATGATCCTACTTGCTACAAACCTTTCTGGATGTGCTAGCACAAATGTAAGTAATCAATCGATGGGAAATACTGTTGGTAATATTACGAACATGGGGTTCATTAGTTCAAGTTCAAAAGATGATTGGA
>NZ_JAPTNK010000060.1:0-389 GCF_026891775.1 Brevibacillus halotolerans | reverse complement strand
GGTTACCGGCCTGGCAACGTCCTACTCTCCCGGCCCGAATGGGCAAGTACCATCGGCGCTAGAGGGCTTAACGGTCGTGTTCGGAATGGGAACGTGTGTGACCCCTCTGCCATCATCACCAGACATTTAGAATATCATTATACTGAAATCATTAAAAGATTTCAAGATTTTTATTGAGTAAATTCCTATTAAAGGAATGTTCCCTCAAAACCAGATAGAATCATAACTTACTTCTATTTCAATTCCAAAGGACTGAAATAGTTCTCCATAGAAAGGAGGTGATCCATCCGCACCTTCCGGTACGGATACCTTGTTACGACTTCACCCCAGTTATCTACCCCACCTTCGGCGGCTGGCTCCTTGCGGTTACCTCACCGACTTCGGGTGTT
>NZ_JAPTNK010000006.1:0-287031 GCF_026891775.1 Brevibacillus halotolerans | reverse complement strand
TGTCGCCAGTCGGACCAGTAGCGCCAGTGTCTCCGGTAGGTCCAGTAGCGCCAGTGTCTCCGGTAGGTCCAGTCGGTCCGATGTCGCCAGTCGGTCCAGTTGGTCCGGTGTCTCCGGTAGGTCCAGTTGGTCCAGTGTCGCCAGTCGGTCCAGTTGGTCCGATGTCGCCAGTCGGTCCAGTTGGTCCGATGTCTCCGGTAGGTCCAGTAGCGCCAGTGTCTCCGGTCGGTCCAGTCGGTCCGGTTTCGCCAGTCGGACCAGTAGCGCCAGTGTCGCCGGTAGGTCCAGTAGCGCCAGTGTCACCAGTTGGTCCAGTGTCGCCAGTCGGTCCAGTTGGTCCGATGTCGCCGGTAGGTCCAGTTGGTCCGATGTCGCCAGTCGGTCCAGTCGGTCCGATGTCTCCGGTAGGTCCAGTAGCGCCAGTGTCTCCGGTAGGTCCAGTCGGTCCGATGTCGCCGGTAGGTCCAGTTGGTCCGATGTCGCCAGTCGGTCCAGTCGGTCCGATGTCGCCAGTCGGACCAGTCGGTCCGATGTCTCCGGTAGGTCCAGTCGGTCCAGTGTCTCCGGTAGGTCCAGTCGGTCCAATGTCGCCAGTTGGACCAGTTGGTCCGATGTCGCCAGTTGGACCAGTTGGTCCGGTATCTCCGGTAGGTCCAGTTGGTCCAGTGTCGCCAGTCGGTCCAGTCGGTCCGGTGTCGCCAGTCGGTCCAATGTCTCCGGTAGGTCCAGTTGGTCCAGTTGGTCCGGTGTCCCCGGTAGGTCCAGTGTCGCCAGTTGGTCCAGTCGGCCCGGTGTCCCCGGTAGGTCCAGTCGGCCCGGTGTCGCCGGTAGGTCCAGTTGGTCCGGTGTCGCCAGTAGCCCCGGTAGCGCCAGTTTCCCCAGTCGGCCCAGTTGGCCCGGTGTCTCCAGCAGGACCAGTCGGCCCTTTGCCCCCAGTAGCCCCAGTAGCCCCAGTATCTCCAGTCGGTCCGGTAGCGCCAGTCGGTCCAGTCGGTCCAGTAGCCCCAGTAGCTCCTCCACTAACCTGTAATAATTCGATGTCATCAACAACTATATCCGCAGTAGTTAGGGTAGGAATTTTATTAATAATAAGCAAAGCTTGAGTAGCCGTTGCTGGAACAACAGTAGTGGTTTCATAAATTGTAGTCCAAATATTAGCGGTGTTATCCGGAAGATGGCCTATAGGTATTGTAATATTAAGTCCAATACCAACAGGGGTAGCTGTTACATCTAAATAGAGAAGGGCAATATTTACTTGAGGACTCAATAAAGTACCTAATTTTGCAATGGATAGAAAAAATTCGAAACTATCTCCGGGTGTTACAGGTACTGATTGAAACAATAGACTATTTGCTGTAGTTCCAAATAATCGTGCACTAAAAAAACCGGAATGACTTTGCAGATTAGTAATTGCTACATTTGTAAAGCTCCACGGGATCAGGGTTCCCGTTTCAAAATCACCATTTACAATTTTGTTACTAAAGGGCAACTAAACCACCACTTTCATGAAAAAGGTTTTGGTGCTAGTACATCGTATGTTGCCCATTCTATTAAGGGAACGGTAAGTATCATTAGATCGAACCCCAATTTTGAAAGAATTGCCTAGAGTAATAGATTATATAAAAATCACATAAAGAAGATTAAAAAGCTTACTCACATAAAAGTGTACAGATGTAAAAAAGCAGAGATAATAAAAGACCGTATATTAGCAAAATAATTTTATAACTAGTTCTTACAAAAAACGTTTCTTTCCTGAATATTGAGTTCCATGGAAAAGCAGAGGAGAGATGAATAAAAACAATCCATATAATTAAGGAAGCAAAAAATAATAGATGAATGGGAGGGATTAAACTAAATCGGGCTTGATAAAAGTAGCAGGGGGAAGAATTCATTCTTTCAAAGAATGCACTTTTGACTCCTAATTTGAGCGACTAAAAAAGAAGCCTGGTAAAAATAATAGAGGATTTTATCGATAATAAAATGATTTTAATTTATAACTTCCATATGAAAATGAGATAATACCGGCGTAGCTGATACTACGCTGGTATTATCTAAATTAATGTACTCCCGTTTTAAGGCTGTTTAGCTGCGTATGTAAGGATTTTAACAATCTAAGTAAGGTATCCACATCTTCAGGGTCCATGCTTTGTAAAGCCGTTTCCATAACATGATGAGCAGAAGAGTGATTATTGATCGTTTGAGATAACTTGTGTCCTTCAGGTGTCAACGACAAAATAGTTTCGCGTCTATCTTGAGAAGGTTCTCTGGTAAGATATCCAAGCGTTACTAGTCCATCTATAGAAATACTCAGAGTGCTTTTAGCTGTTAACAAGCGATCTGTTAATTGTTTCAATGTTTTTAACTCTGGATGGAAGCGAATGACATGTAAAATAGCTAACTGTTGCAAGGTAAGGCCAGCATGGGCAGCATCTAGCTGGGTCAATTTAGATGTGATCCTATTGATAGCCCAAAATGATTGCAGAAACGCAAGGGATTGTTTCATTTCTACCCTCCTATTATTCACTTTTAACACCTTTGATTTCTGACAAATAGTTTAAGTTTGAATTATTGAATATCGAACGATTGCATGCATAAGTTTAGCTGATGCTTTATAAATTGTAAAGGATGCTTTCAACAGACTTAGTGAGCTTGCATATAGTATAGGAAGCGGATATGACCAGCAAAGTGTCCGAGAGGTTGACTGGGTGTATTCATCTGACATCTAACCGTGTGTTACGTAGGGGTGTTGTTCGTCTATGACAATGAAGAGGGGGGATTTCATATGCCAAACCATGTACGCCATATTTTCGCAGCAGTCTATACCTCCAAAGGGTATTACAGCTTTTATGATTCCATTTTACAAGATATAAATTACCTGTACCTGATAGATGGCCCGATCGGTACCGGGAAGTCGACTGTTCTTGCATCGATCCAACAAAGGTTGGCTGAACAAGGGGATACCATACAAGTGGTTCATTCTCCTTGGGAGCAAAAAGATATAGATGCTCTGCTATTACCAACCCAACGAATTGCCATTTTAGATGGGAACATTTATGAGAAGGCAGTTGCCGACAAATCAAGATTTAAACGAACTGTTATTGATATAAAAGAAGCTTGTGATGTAACAAGGCTTACCCAATCAGAGTATCAAAATAGGGAATACGAAGAACAAATGGAGGCCGAATTAGAAGAAGCGTATGCTTCTTATCGTGATGCGTTGTTTGTTCATGATGATTGGGAGAGAATTTATATAAGTAATCTAGATTTTGAGAAAGCCAACAAGGCAGCAGAGGAAGTCTGCCAAACAATCTTTGGGGATGTTTTTTTACAGAAGGAATCACGTGTGCAAGAATGTTATTTTGGGGCAGCTACGCCAAATGGTAATGTGGATTATATTATGAGCCTAACGGAAGAGATCGTGCGGTATTTTATTAAAGGACGTCCTGGTTCAGGGAAGTCTACATTGTTAAAAAAGGTAGTTCAGGAAGCCAAACAGCGTGGTTTTGACATGGAAATTTATCATTGTGCCTTAGATCCAAATAGCTTAGACATGGTTATTGTACCGGAAGCTAATGTAGCGATTTTTGATAGTACAGCCCCGCATGAATATCTTCCCAGCCGAAGCTCTGATCGCGTTATTGATATGTATGAACGAGCAATTACTCCATTTACGGACCAGAAGTATGCTTTTCAATTGCGTACCATATTGAAAAAATATAATCAGACAATCAAAAGGGCGAAGGAGCATTTGATTCAAGCTAAATGGTTCCGAGATCAGATCGTTAATCAAAATGAGCAAGCAGTATATTTTGAAAAGTTAGATGTAATTACAGATCGGTTACTAAAGCAGTTGAAGGAAGCATAATTTGATAGTCTATAAGGAAAAACAAAACGCGTCCCTGTTTATGTCGACCTCAGGAACGCGTTTTGTAATGAATCGTGTAGTACGAAAAGTTAAGGAAGAACTACTAAATGAGTAGTCAAAGATAATTCACGCCCGCTAGAAGGATGGTTTAAAACTTTACCATTATAATAAAAGACACTGGAACTTCCACCATCTAGGTTGTATGCGTCACGTACTTTAAACTCAAGCAATTTACGTTGGGCCTCCTCTAGGGTAACCCCTTTACTGCCACCTTTGTTGCGTCCGTCAATTACGATAAATAACAGATCACCATTTTCAAAATTTCCAATCAGTGTACGTGGTTCACGCCGGTTTGCCCATGCTTTTGGAATTGCTTTTTTCTGACCATTTTCCAAAAGGATTGGCAAGAAGCTCGCTCCCTGCATGATGCCGTTCTTTTTCACTTGCTCCTGTGAGGTAAGACGTCCACTGTGCAAGCGACCATTTTTATTAAAGCCGACAAAGCTTAGATTCGGATTATTGGAAAATGTCTTGACCTGTCCATCTACCACTGTAATGCCGAGTGGGGCAAGTTTACCATTGCGCTTATCAAAACCACCTGCATTCACTGCTAAGACGGCACCTTTTCGTTTTGCTGCATGACTTGTTGTTTCCCCTCTACTATAAACGCTATCGTTGGCCAAGACCATTTTCAGCGCATTGGGGTTAAACAGATGGACTTTTGCCATGTAGCCGCTATATCCAGCTTCTTTAAGCGAGTACACTTTAATTCGCGAATTTTTACCGAAGTTTTGTCCAATTGGATCTCCTAGCAGGTTTGCTAGGATTTCATCTAGTAATCCAGTAGATTGCTTCGTCTGGTTTTTGCTAGCTGCGACCAGATTATCAAGCTGCTTCTGATAATGCTCTGCTTCTTTTTTATCCTGATCAGCCGTTTTACGTAGACTTGCCAAAATGTCTTTCGTTTCATTAGAGGCTTTTTCCAGCTCCGACATTTGGGCAGCGAGTTGAGCACTTTTTAACGATAGCTTGTCCATATTGGCTTCCAAGGGTGAGGGCTTGGCAAAAGCAAGCAGAATCCCACAAAGGGGAGCCAGCAATAAAACAAAAAACAGATTCAGCCTAGAAAGCACGAGCAGCATCCTCCAGTTTTTTCAGAGAGCCCTTCAGTTCCGCCAATTGTTTATCTAATGTTGTAATTCGTTGTGACAGAGCTTGCTTCGTCTTGTCTGTTCCAGAGATAGTCTCACCAGTTAATGCTAATTCCTCTTTAATTCCATTCATCTCGGACTGTACATCTCCCATTTGTGTTTCAATCATCTTCATCAACTCATCATTTTTGGCTTCCACCATGCTTATGCGCTGATCCAGATAACTCTGTGAAGCAGAGATATAACTTTGGGCAAGCAAAAAACCGCCAAAGCACAATCCACCCCAGAGGAGCACAATACCAGCGACTAATATTCCCTTGCGTTTGGGAGTGCTTAGTCGTTTTTGTTTTGATGGTCGCACGGCTGCTGAAGCTGATTTTGTTTGCTCCATATAGCTTTGATTCATTCCATTCCCTCCCATTCAAGAAGTCAGGACAGTCCCTTGTAGTTAGGGAGCTTTTTACTTGTTCTCTTTTTCGAAAAAGCTTGTCCAAACAAAGGCATCAAACAAGACACCATTCGTGTAATGTAGCGTTAGTACGACATTTTTTACACGACACTCTATTATAGCATGGAATGAATTACGTGTATTTTACCAACAAAATGGAAGAACGAAGAAAAGAGCTTATTTTCAGCAGTTATCTGCTAAATCCGTGGAATTTCTCTGTTTTTCGACCTGTATAGCAAGGGTAGACTACTTGCTTGCAGTACGAAAGCTGGATTTAGCCGTTTATGTAAAAAATGGAAACGGACGGTTTCGTAATCGAAAACTGTCCGTTCGTTACATTCCTATTTATTGTTCTGATAATTGTTTGATTGGCAGAACGGATTGCTGTTTCGCTGCATTCGGATCGGATAAGACCGTGCATTCACGGAAGCTAAAATGCTTACATCCTAAGCATTTTTGATAATCTAATTGAGTTAAAGCGTACTCAATAGCTTCACCTGTATGCGCAAAAAAGTGCTCCTCCCCAATTTTATCTGCCAGACCTGTTTTTGTTATCACTTCTTTAGGCTGAGTCTGAATGCCTGATATGAGAACTTTTCCACCGTTTCTTGTAAAATCGTTCACTACATTTGCAAGGTTAGACTCACCAGTGGTGTCCATAAAAGGAACCTTCGCCATCTTCAGGAGTAGTATTTTAGGGCGATAATGAATGGTTTGCATAATTGATGATTCAAACATAGCAGCCGCACCAAAGAATAACGCTCCTTCAATGGTAAAAATAGCTATTTGAGGACAATCGTGTCCTTCCTTTACCATATGAGGAGACATTTTTTCGTGTTTTACTGTCGGATCAGGCAGTACCTTTGCAACGGTTAAAATGTCCCTCATTCGCTTCACAAACAGGATAATTGCCAAGATTAAACCTGCTTCGACCGCCGTTACTAAATCGGTTAATACAGTTAGGAAGAAAGTGATTACTAAGACAAGCGAATCACTTGTTTTGGTTTTTACGATATGAACAAATGCCTTGCGTTCACTCATATTCCAGGCCACAACCATTAAGATAGGGGCCATACTGGCTAAAGGAATGGAAGAGGCCCACGGAGCAAACAGTATTAATACGATTAACACAACCAGACTATGAATCATTCCTGAAATCGGACTCTTGGCACCACTTTTTATGTTGGTAGCTGTACGAGCAATGGCTCCAGTCGCAGGGATTCCACCAAACAAGGGGGTAATCATATTTGCAATTCCTTGCCCAATTAGCTCACGATTGCTTTTATGACGGGTTCCAGTCATACCATCAGCCACTACCGCAGATAACAGAGATTCAATTCCTCCGAGTAAGGCAATCACAAAGGCAGGCTTAAGCAACTGAACAATTCGATCCAAGGTGATATCAGGTATATGAAAGTGGGGAAGAGTGCTGGGAATTTCCCCATATGTCGAACCTATAGTTGCTACTTTTCCTTCAAAAAACCATGCTGCCAGCAAACTGGACAAGATAAGTCCGATGAGAGACCCAGGTATTTTGGGAAACAGCTTGGGTGTAATCAAAAGAATAGCGAAACAAATAAGTGCGGTTACAATGCTGTATGGATTGATCGTGGACAGATGGATTCCAAGCTCCCGCATATTCGAAAGAAAGTCTTGATGCCTTTGGACTCCTGTTAACCCCAAAAAGTTTGCAATTTGACCAGTAAAAATAATGACAGCTATGCCAGACGTAAATCCAATGGTAACTGGACGCGGAATGAATGCAATAAGTGCACCTAGCCTCAAGATTCCCATCAGAACGAGCATTACTCCAGCTAATAAGCCTGCAATTAGTAGATTCTCATACCCGTACTGCATGACAATCGCAAATAAGATGGGAATAAAAGCCCCAGTAGGTCCCCCAATTTGAAATTTGGACCCACCAAAGAAAGAAATAAGAAAACCAGCAATAATCGTTGTGTAAATTCCATATTGAGGGCTAACGCCAGCAGCAATAGCAAAAGCCATTCCTAAAGGAATGGCAATGACACCTACAATTAACCCTGATATGAGATCATGTCGAAAATAAGTACTGTTGTAGTGCTCGAATCTTCCCGACAATTTCATTTTTAACCCTTCTTTTTTTATATATTTGATTATTTGAATATAAGGGGAATATACACCCGCTGATCCGTTTTTGTCAATGTAGGAAAGAGCTGATACATATGGTAAAAATTTGGGTTACAAACAAAAAAACAAGAAAATCCTGTTCCAGTGAGATTCTCTTGCTTTTTTATGTCTATTCATCCCGCATGTTTTGAAGTAAAGAAATGGCATCTACTAAATGATTGTCAAAAATCTGCTTGGAAACCTTAAGTAAATCTTTAATAAGGGGATCTCGCAGTGAGTAGATCACAGAGGTGCCTTCTTTAGTTCCACTTACCACATTTTTATTTCTAAGGACAGCTAATTGTTGGGACACAGCAGAACCTTCCGTTCCTAAAATAGCCTGTAGTTCATTAACGTTTTTATCACCTTCACATAAAACCTCTAGGATTCGAATACGCAAGGGATGGGCCAGGGCTTTAAAAAATTCTGCTTTAAATTGTTGAATTTCTCGGTTCATATATCTAAACTCCTTACAAACAATTTTAATGATAGGAATATAAGAATAAGATAACACAGATAGTCAGTAAGTTGTAAAAGAGTACATTGCTACTAGTAATATTTTTTGATTCATTCTAATCATCTATGCTGTAGATACCGATTTTAATAGTAACAGGAGGGTGATTTTCTTACCATTTTATTTTATTCATATTATGATCATATATATAAAATTTTGCAAACTGTTCAATTTGTGTACACATTTTTTCCGTATAGGCAAATTTTGCTAGATTTTTTTCAAAATATGGGTTATGATCTTAATAGAAAGTGACTTTCTATTTTTACCCAAGGGGGAGATATTATGAGCATCGCAATCGCTGTATTACAATTCCTTGGCGCAGTAATCCCTTTAGTAATTGATCTTCTAAAGGCGATCGCTTAGGGCTAATCATTTTCAAATTGTTTTAATGTCCTTATTTTTAACATTTTTTCCAAAAGGCCAGCTCATAGGTAGCTGGCCTTTTGGCATTTTTGAACTAGTAGACTAATTTGGTAGTGGCTCTGTTATCAACTCAATTGTTTTTTAAACAGTGTCAGGAAATGTCACTATTAGAGGCTAGAATGGAGGGAGAAAAGGGGGAGAATGATGTTTAAACAATTACATTGCCTTGCCATTTATACGAAAGACTTGGAATCAGCTATTCTTTTCTATGAGAAAATGGGGTTAGTAAAAAAGTGGGAGGCTGAACAAATTCCGGGTAAACCATGGAAACTAGTAGGTATGGGGTTTGGAGAAGGCCATGCAGAGTTAGTTTTGAAAAATAATCCTGAATTACATTTCATAGAGCCAGAGATTTTTGTAGAAGATGTCACTGCATTCTATGAACAGTGGAAAGACGATCCTTCCATTCAGTGGATTCGTCCGCCATTTTCCAATTCATTAGGTGGTCATGTAGCTATTATGGAGGCGCCGGATGGCAATGTATTTGTATTAATCGGGAAGTAGGCTGATAAATATGATACAATGGGTGGAATGTAACTTTTATTGATCATAAAAACATGGGGGGAGAGAGTGATTGAACTTTATTGGAAAACACTCGCTAAATCTATTGCTACTGATTGTCGGGCCTACATTTTTCCTGAATCTATTTATTAAGGAAGGCACTGCAAAAAATATCATTAGTGTCGTTAGTTTCCTTCTAGTGTTGCTTGTCGTTATTTGTGGAAGAAGATATCAAAAGGAGAATTCAGAATAACGAGAAAGATGTATAAATCCCTTCTTTCTCGGTTCTTATGTGTGACCTTTCTACATACATTGTTGTCAGAACGAAAGGAGAGGGGCACATGGAAGCTACAATTGCTCGGTATTTTGCGATCAAACAACAGCAAAAAGAGTTAGAAGAGGAGCTGGCAGAGCTACGCCGGATTCTGTTGGCTGTTTATCCAGAACCGTGTGAAATTGAGATAGGAGACTACCGTTTGAAAATTAGTCAACAAGAGAAGAAAGAGTTTAATAATGAACACCTACTTAAAGCCGTAGAAGATCCGCAAATATGGAGGCTGATGTCCAAGGTGGATGTGGCAAAAATAAACAGCCTACTTAAGCTAGGTGTCATAAAAGAAGAAACACTCGCAGATACGTACACAGTGAAACAGACCTCATATGTTCAAGTATCGAAAAAGTAAGCGATGAGCCAAAAGTCAAATTTACATCTTACATATAGAAAAAGGCGTGCGACTGGCAACAGTGAAGCACGCCTTTTTACATCCTACACGATTATCAGCTTACACTTGTACAGCTTCCACAGCTTTTTGAATAGCCTGCTCTACATCCTGCAAAATATCTTCAATTGCCTCTGTACCTACGGAAAGACGAATCATCCCAGGGGTCACCCCGGCCTTAGCTTGTTCTTCTGGGGTAAGTTGGAGATGAGTAGTACTAGCTGGATGAATGATCAATGATTTGGAGTCTCCTACATTAGCCAAATGCGAGAACAATTGAACAGATTCAATTACTTTTTTGCCAGCTTCTACTCCACCTTTGATTCCAAAAGTCAACAAAGCCCCCTGACCATCTGGTAAATAGCGTTGACTAAGTTCGTAGGTAGGTGAGCTAGCAAGCCCTGGGTAGCTCACCCACTCTACATCGTTGTGTTGTTCTAAATATTGAGCGACAGCAAGTGCATTTTGACTATGCCGTTCCATCCGCAGGTGGAGAGTCTCTAGGCCTTGTAAGAATAAAAAGGAGTTAAAAGGAGATAAGGTAGCTCCTACATCTCGCTGTAGCTGCACACGAGCTTTTACGATATAAGCAGCATTGCCAACCGCCTCTGTATATACAATTCCATTGTAGGTAGGGTCTGGAGTGGAGAGCCCAGGAAACTTGCCGTTACTCCAATCGAAATGACCGGAGTCTACAATAATTCCCCCGATAGATGTGCCGTGACCGCCAATAAATTTAGTAGCAGAATGGATAACGATATCTGCCCCGTGTTCAATCGGTCGGCACAAAATAGGGGAGGCAAAGGTATTATCCACAAGGAGCGGTAATCCATATTCATGAGCTATGGTAGCAATAGCGTTTAGATCGGCAACCTGCATTTGGGGATTTCCGATCGTTTCGCAGAAAATCGCCTTGGTTTTGTCTGTAATCTTTGAACGGAAATTGTCTGGGTTGGATTGGTCAACAAAATGAACGGTAATTCCAAGCTTTGCAAAGGTATGGGCAAATAAATTGTAGGTTCCCCCATATAAACTGCTAGAGGAGATGATTTCATCACCGGCTTGTGCAATATTTAATAAGGCAAATGTAATGGCGGCTTGACCAGATGCAGTTGCAAGTGCCCCAATACCGCCTTCTAGTAGGGCGACACGCTTCTCAAATACATCCTGGGTTGGATTCATGATGCGGGTATAAATGTTCCCAGGCTCCTGTAACGCGAATAGATTGGCTGCATGGCTGGTGTCACGAAACTCATAGGAGGATGTTTGATAGATAGGGACGGCAAGAGCGCCGGTAGTTGGGTCTGCCTCCTGACCTCCGTGAAGAGCTAGTGTTTCTCTTTTCCAATTGAGGTTTGACATAAAAAACCACTCCTTTTCCATGTAAAGTAAGGTGATTCTCTTGGTTTCAATGGTGGCGCAGTAGAGAGGGAAGACCGGCTTCTCATAGCAAAAAGCCCTCCTCTGAGTAGAGGAAGGCTGCGTTACTAATTTCGCATACATTCATCTCTCAGAACCTTGCGGATTCTGCAGGATTTAGCACCAAGAACACTATGTTCCGGTTGCCGGGCTTCGTCGGGCCAGTCCCTCCACCACTCTTGATGAAAATAAAAGTTTGTTTTATTGTAAGGAGCTTGGAATGATAAGTCAATAATATTTTGTGCATTCTGAAAAAACAGCGGAATCAAATTCAGTTTCCGTTTATAATAACTATTGAAATCATCTTGTTTTAACTTGATTAAACTTCTAAAAATTTAGCTACATATCGACAGCAAAACGGATTTATTTACAGGATACATGAAGTGAATAATCGTGAATAAAAATACAAATAAGTATAATTATACATAATAAGCTGCATAACTTGTATAGAAGCTTGCTTTCTGGAGGGTAAAATAGAAGTAGCTGGAAACATGAAAACCTACATACAAGCATCACTGCCTTTTTTATGTGCACATTTTTACATTTTCCTATTTACTCTTTTTCGTTCTTTTTGCTACTATAGGGAAAGGTGTCTTGCCCCAATTTTTGGGGTGAATTGGCACGGGTGGGCCGAGGGGTTGTTTTGCTTAAAGAAGGGAACCGATATTGTACTCATTTTTTCGTAAAAGATTTGATGTAAAAGGTCATCAAACAACGGTTCGCAACGAAATTTTGGCTGGTTTAACCACGTTTTTCACCGCTGTCTACATCATTGCCGTGAATTCAATGATCTTATCGGATGCAGGTATACCATTGGAAGCAGGTATTGTTGCCACGATCGTTATCTCCTTCATAGGATGCTTGATCATGGGTTTTTGGGCGAATGCTCCTGTAGCACTTGTTCCTGGTATGGGCATTAATGCGTTTTTCTCCTATACGATTGTTAAATCTATGGGATTGTCATGGGAGAGCGCTTTGGCAGTTGTATTCATGTCAGGTGTTTTATTTATCGTGATTGCTTTTACACCGGTTGCCAAAATCTTAGCGAAAAGCATTCCACTGTCTCTAAAAGAAGGAATGACGGTTGGAATTGGATTGTTTCTTACCTTTATTGGTTTGCAAAAAGGCGGCTTAATCGTACCTAACCCATCTACATTTATTGCTTTAGGCGATCTGGGCGATACGAAGGTAGTATTGGGATTGGTCAGCTTGGTAATTGCCGTCGTGCTATTTTTACGCAATGTAAAAGGTAGCTTTTTAATCAGTATTATTGTAAATACGCTGATTGCTATTGCCCTTGGTACGGTAGGTGGTACAAGTCAGGGAAGTGATTTCTCGTTCTCGACATACCTCACTGTCTTTGGAGCATTTTCGTTTGACGGCATAGTTACTACTGGATTTTGGCTGGCTGTGTTTCCGCTAACCATGGTGATTGTTTTTGAAAATATGGGGCTTTTGCACAGCATGGTTCCAGAAAGTAAATTTGCTCGTACTTTTCAAGCAAACTCCATTTCAGCTATGCTTTCTGGATTGTTTGGTACGAGTCCAACTGTGTCTTCAGCGGAAAGTTCTGCAGGAATTGCCGCTGGCGGGAAAACAGGGATTACAGCAATTACGGTAGGAATTCTGTTCTTGATCTCAATCTTTTGCATTCCTGTCATTCGTTACGTGCCGGATACAGCGATTGCTCCTATCTTAATTCTAGTTGGTAGCCTAATGATGCAAAGTGTCAATCAGATCAAGTTCTCCGACATGTCAGAAGGCTTGCCAGCGTTCTTGATCATTGTGCTGATTCCCTTTACAGCGAGTATTGCAGATGGAATTGCTTTCGGATTTATGGCGTATCCAATTGTTAAACTGGCAATGGGCAGACGTAAAGAAATTCCCTTGCCGCTTTTAATCATTTCGTTTATGTTTTTCCTATATTTTGTGTTGCTAGCATTGAAGCTTCATTAAGGTAAAAGGCAGCCATTTTCTCTTTTGAGAGGATGGCTGCTTTTTTGCATACGGGCATGAAAAGTATGAATGAAGGAATGCAGAATGGATATGGAACGGCTAGTCACTGTTGCTAGATGGAGCAAGCATTTTTCTTTTTTTACTAGTTTTAGACGCTTGCGTGACTGAATATACTGAAGAGAAATACATTCCAATCTATGAAACAGTAAAGAAGGTGAGATTTCTGTACGAGACGACGAGCAGATATCGCTATTACAGAGAAGCTTTGGCGAACCTATCTATGCCGTTTGCCTATATTGACCTTGATTTGTTAGATCAGAATATGGCTGAAATTGTAGCTAGGAGCAATGGTAAACGTATACGAATTGCCAGTAAGTCAATTCGTTCTATTCCTATGCTCCGATATATTTTAGATTATGATCCTTTGATCCAGGGCATCATGTGTTTTACAGCATCAGAAGCATTGTTTTTGTGGGAGAACGGATTTCATAATCTGCTACTTGGTTACCCTGTGGTGGACAGATCTTCGCTACTTACGATAGCACGAGCTGTACAGCAGGGCGCACAAATTACATTAATGGTCGATTCATTGGAGCATATTAACTTGGCGGAGGAGGTGGCCAAACAAGTAAGTACGCCCTTGTTGCTTTGTGTGGAGATGGATGCCTCTGACTCATTTTGGGGCTTGCATATTGGTGTATACCGCTCATCTTTACGTACATTCGAGCAAGTGATGCAGATGGTTGAAAGAATTGGATCGAGTCCTTGGCTTGTGTTGGATGGAATCATGAGCTATGAGGCGCAAATTGCTGGTGTCGGTGATAATATGCCAGGGCACGGTTTCAAAAATGGTGTTATCTCTTATCTAAAAAAACGTTCTATACGCGTAGTGAGGGAAAAGCGGAAACGTGTAGATGACGAATTACAACGACAGCATATTTCGCTCCGCTTTTTTAATGGTGGCGGTACCGGAAGTATGAGCTCTACTTGCTACGAGAATGCAGTGACAGAAGTAACGGTAGGCTCTGGTTTTTACGCTCCTGCCTTATTTGATTACTACAAAGAATTTCATTTCCAGCCAGCCGCGGGGTTTGCTGTTGAGATAGTGCGACAGCCTAGATTCAATATCTATACTTGTTTGGGGGGCGGGTATGTGGCCTCTGGAGCGATAGGGAAAGAAAAACTGCCCCTCCCATATTTACCACCACAGGCTGCGTTATTGCGCTTGGAAGGAGCAGGAGAGGTCCAAACGCCTGTACGTTATGAAGGTGATCAAAAGCTTGCAATTGGAGATCCCATCTTTTTTCGGCATAGTAAGGCAGGAGAATTATGTGAACGCTTTCCAACACTACATTTGCTACGGAAAGGGAAAAGGATAGGAGAGGCCATAACGTATCGGGGAGAGGGCAGGTGTTTTCTATGAGAATAGTAGCAATGCAACCATGGAAGAATTGGGCAGGATTAGTTACTAGCACACCACAGCAAGCGATTTATCCATCCTGCTTGGAGGAAGTGGTAGAAGTTGTAAAAAAAGCTATTCAACAGGGAAAAACGATTCGTGTAGTCGGCTCAGGACATTCCTTTCCTGCACTTGTTGAAACAGATCAAATTCTTCTATCATTAGATGATTTACAAGGTGTACTATCAATTGATGAAAAGGAACAAACAGCAACTGTGTGGGCAGGGACAAAGCTCAGGCTTTTGGGAGAATTGCTATATGAGCGAGGCTATTCGCAAGAGAATTTAGGAGATATTAATGCCCAGTCCATTGGCGGAGCGATTAGTACAGGAACACATGGTACGGGGATTCGGTTCGGAAGTGTTTCCACGCAAGTAGTTGGTTTAACTGTAGTAACCGCTCAGGGTGATTTGTTGGAATGCTCCGAAAGCTCTCATCCTGAACTTTTTCGTGCATTACAAATCTCTCTTGGCGCACTCGGGATCATTGTCAAAGTGAAGATACGTGTGCTTCCTGCGTACAACATTTATTATAAGAGCAGACGGATGAATTTAAACGACTGTTTAAAAAATTTGACCAGCTTTACTGATCGTCATCGTCATTTCGAATTTTACTGGTTTGTGTATACAGATATGGTACAAGCAAAATTCATGCAAATTACTCAAGAGCCGGCTACTAAAAATAGTGCTTGGAATCAGTTTAAAAAAATAGGCATTGAAAATGGTCTATTCTGGCTTTTATCAGAGGGATGTCGTTTATTTCCTCAGTTGTGTGCACCCGTAAGTAAACTTTCCGCAAGAGCTGTTCCTGATATGGAGGAGGTGGGGGCTAGTCATAAATTGTTTGCTACTCCACGCTGGGTTCGATTTAGTGAGATGGAGTATAGTGTGCCTGCTGATAAAATGCAAGAGGTAGTTCAAGAGATCAGAGAATGCATACAAAAGCATCGTTTTACTGTCCACTTTCCGATTGAATGTAGGTATGTAAAAGGAGATGAAATCTGGCTTAGCCCGGCTTACAAGCGAGATTCTGCGTATATTGCGGTGCATATGTATAAAGGAATGCCCTATAAGGCGTATTTTCAGGAAATGGAGCGTATTTTTCTCAAATATGATGGGAGGCCGCATTGGGGGAAGTTGCATGAATTAACTGCTACTGATTTACAAGAGAGATTACCCATGTGGAGTCAGTTTATCGCAATCCGCAAAGAGCTGGACCCGAATGGATTATTTCTAAATCCCTACTTGTCACGGCTGTTTGGAGTATAATAGTTATCCATCGAAAAAAGCGTTCGTGATCCTGTAGAGGAGGAGAGAACGCTTTTTCGATAGAAGAGATAGGTTGTACTCTTGGGCTTTTAACAATTGAATTACGAGGCGATAGTAGAATCTGAATGAGAAGCCATCGTAGGATGGAATTCTTTCTCCGATTTGGAAACCACTACAGTAGCAACACCGTTACCAATTAAATTAGTGACAGCCCGCGCTTCAGACATGAACCGGTCTACACCTATTAATAATGCGATTCCTTCAACTGGAATCATAGGAAAAGCAGCTAGAGTGGCAGCAAGTGTAATTAAACCAGAGCCTGTAACACCGGCAGCACCTTTTGAAGTGAGCATCAGCACAGCCAATAGAGTAATTTCCTGCCAGATTGTAAGGTCGATACCATAAGCTTGCGCAATGAAGATGGCTCCCATTGACAGGTATATGGAGGTTCCGTCAAGGTTAAAGGAATACCCGGTTGGGACCACTAGACCTACTACGGATTTGGAGCAACCATACGCTTCAAGCTTGCGCATCATGCCGGGTAGGGCAGATTCTGAAGAAGAGGTACCAACAACCAATAAAATTTCTTCCTTAATATAACGGATAAAGGAGAAGATATTAAATTTGTAGGCTTTTGCGATAAGACCTAATACTACGATGATAAAACAGCACATGGTTAGGTAAACAGAGCTCATCAGAAGGCCTAGGTTAATCAAAGATTTGATACCAAAATTACCGATTGTGTAGGCCATTGCTCCAAATGCTGCGATTGGAGAGAGGCGCATGATCATGTTAACAACGCCGAAGAATCCTTGTGCCAGCTTCTCGAATAACTGTAGAACGGGCTTCGCCTGCGACCCCATTGCCGTTAATGAAATGCCGAACAGAACCGCAAAGAATAAAATAGGAAGTAATTCGCCTTTTGCCATAGCACCTACTACATTGTCTGGAACGATATTAATAAGGAAGTCTAAAAAGCTACCACTTTCCGTTGCAGACGAGGTGTATTTTGAAATATCTGTGCTAGCAGCTTTTGATGTATCAATGCCCACGCCTGGCTTTATGATGTTAACGACAAAAATTCCGATCGTAAGTGCTAGTGTTGTTACAATTTCAAAGTAGAGCAAGGCCTTTCCGCCTATTCTGCCTACCTTTTTCATGTCTCCCATACCAGCAATACCATGAACGATTGTGAAAAATACAATGGGGGGAATAACCATCTTGATCATTTTAATAAAGACGTCTGCTAGGACTTTTAGTTTCGCTCCAAATTCGGGGAAGATAAAACCAACTATAATACCTAAAATTACACCCGTAATAACCTGGAACGTTAAATTTTTCAATATTTTCATGGATAGTTCACTTCCTTTGTTTGTAAGCGCTTTTATTTATCTGAATTTATTGTAAAAGCTTTTGGGAAGTTATAAAAGAATATGGTCTTATTGTTCTTTTTGGTTTTTTTGGTCATGAACAAATCAAGTTGTTTCGACGATAAGTAAACCATAATGGGTTAGTAAGCTGACCTTGAGGCTCATCGCTCTGGATTATTGAATTTTACCGATATTAAAATGTTAGACCAAAAAGTGATTCTCTTAGAAAATGCTGCTGTTACCGTAAAACGAGCCACTTTAAAAGGAACAATCGGCACAGAGCCAATGGAAGGGGAAATGTGTTATTCAGGAGAGTTAGATTTTAAACATTATAAATTTATATATAATATGGAAGTTTATGGCTGTACAGACAGCAACTCCTCCCATTATAATCAACTGTTGTATAGAGGCGATGTTCAGGTAAGCAATAAAGTGGCAGCATGTAACCATCAAATGATCATATGTATAGAAAAGGTTCGAGCTGTCGAACCATTCTTCTTCCTTCGCAGAAAGTAACGGATTTGGAAACAAAAGCTCAGCTAGTAGTACCAAAAGAGGTTTGGAGGAAGTTTTTATCGAAAAGGGCGATAGATAGGACACCAATAAAGCTGGAAAAGGAAGGATTAGGAGGATCACCATGAATCAAACAAAAAAAGTGGTTTCTAAGGTAGCAGCCATCGCGCTCGTGTCGATGGGCATAGCAGGATGTTCCTCCTCAGAGTCTGGGCCATCGTTACCAGAGGATCGTAATTGTGGCTCGTGGGATTATGACGGGGATGACGATGTATACAAGTGTTCAGATAGGAGCTCGTCTTATCATGGTAGCTACTATCATGCAGGCTCCTATTACAGTAATAAAAACCAGCTCTATGAGAGCAGCTCATATAAAAGCTACAGGAATAGCTCCAGCTTTAAAAGCTCATCTCGAAGCGGATTTGGTAGTGGGTCTCATTCTTCGGGTGGCTGAAGCTAGTCCAAAAGAGTGTTCCTTAGAGCAAGCAATAAGGATATAACATACAGGAGTGATGCATTCATGTCTTTAGTCATAAATTTTTTAAGCTATGCTGGCACAGCTTTTGCCATGATGCTAATTGGATTCATTTTATTTGTTGTCAGTACTACAAGAGTAAAAGAGTTTCAATTAATTGCAAATAATAATCAGGCAGCCGCATTGACCCTTGGTGGAAAAATGCTTGGTCTTGCGTATGTACTCGGTTCCGCTGTGGCCAATTCCGTCTCCTTGGTGGATATGGTGATTTGGAGCGGAGTTGGAATCGTAGCTCAAATCATTTTCTCTTATCTAGCTGAACTCATTACGATTCGATTTAGCATTCGGGAAGCAATAGAAAAGAATAATACGGCTGTCGGAATCCTTTTAATGATGCTATCGTTATCAATTGGCTGGATAGTAGGGCAATGCTTGACCTATTAGGCTGATACGAAAAAAGTTGTCGAAGCGAATCAGCTTTTGCGCTTTCCCGGGTGATGAATTTCCCAGAATAAAAAATTCATACGGGAAAGCGTAAAATGCTCGAAATGCTACACCACATAAATGACGTAGACACCGCGATCTTCATCAAGTTCGGTAGAATCCACCTCGAAATGTCCTAGCTCTGGGATATGGATATAATCCTTCAACAAATAACGGACCACATCCATATGATGACGGACGGTTATGTGGCTTAGAAGCTCTGTATCGCCAGCGGCTAGCAGTCTCCGAAACTCAATGAGAACCCCTTTATTCTTGTTAAACAGCTCGTCGTGAAAGTATTCTGCACTTCCTTGGTATTCATAAATGAGGATTTCTCTATTTTCCTCCATCTCATTCGAAAGAAGCTGATATTGCTTCCCATCTTTAACGAGATAATGGCATAAGTGACGAGCTAAAATACCATCCTCTCCAATTTCTGTAGAATGGTATTCGGCAAAGGCAGTGAATTCATCTTCCTTTTGTTTGATATAACACGTACACGTATGGATATAAATCACCCTTTCATCTGATAGATTGATTATGACATACGCTCTTACGATAGAAAAGGATGCGACTCTCCTTCATGAATCATAAAGAGAAAAGAAAGCAATTTTATCAGCAGATCCCACAATATTGGGCAGATTTATATGGTCAGGAGTATAGCTTATACGACATGCATCTGGTGACAGAGCAAGAAGCCTCTACCATTCGAAAAACGACTAATCGGGTAGGACATTTATTCTTTAAAACAGCAGAGTTAATGCGTCAGCTAGATGATGATCTACTGCTTTCGTTAGGCTTTCCTGCTAGCTCCTTGCGTTTTTTGCGTATTCACCACATCAATATAGAGAGTGTTATTGCAAGGTTAGATCTCGTGCAGGTCGATAAACGATATGTAGTCCTCGAAATCAATAGTGACACGCCCACATTTTTGAAGGAATTATTCTTTGTAAATGAGCGGATTTGTAAGGAATTTGGCTATAAAAACCCGAATGAAGGGGAGGAAAACAGGCTCAAGCAGGCTGTTCAAGCTGCGATTTTTATGAGCCTTGAGGGCATGGTGCCAAGCTATGTAGAGACGCCGCATATCGTATTTACCTCGCATGCTGATAACCCGGAAGATCGGTATACAGCAGAGTATTTACGTGAAATGACACCGTTACCTAGCCGTTATATACCTCTTCATGAACTACAAATCGTCGAGGGAAAGGGGTTATATGATGCTGAAGGCCAACGCATTGATCTTTTATACCGTCAAACATACCCCATTGAGCAAATGCTAGCTGATTATGATCCGATTACCAAAGAACCCGTGGGTGAGATGCTCCTTGAATTAGTAGCTCTTCGTAAGCTGGCTATACTTAACCCAATCTCAGCATTTTTGTTGCAAAGCAAAGCGATTCAGGTTGTTATTTGGGGCTTGCATGAGGAGCAGCATCCTTTTTATTCAACTGAGGAACACGCATGGATTGCCGAGCACTTTTTACCCACTTATTTAGAGCCTGATCTTTTCCGAGAACAAGGAGTAGCTTATGTACAAAAGCCTGCCTTTGGAAGAGAGGGGGATACCGTGCAGATTATGAAGGATGATGCCATTCTCCATGAAGATAGTAACAAATCATATGCCGACTTTTTATCTGTTTATCAGAAATATGTACCGCTTCCAACTACTTATGTCCAGACCGTTGAAAAAATCGTCAAGGGACACCTCATGGTTGGAAGCTTTCTTATCAATGGTCAGGCCTCTGCCTTTGGCTATCGTTTAGGCGGGCCTATCACAGATAATATGGCGTATTTTCTCCCTTGCGGCTATAAGTAATAAGCTCTTATTTTTTTGCCTTCAAGTCAACTATCTTTTGCATGAGTTCCTTACCGATGAATGGTTCAAATTGCTTGTATATGGGCTGGAGTGTAGCGATCCAAGCTTCTTTTTGTGCAGGTGTCAGCGTTTGAATATAAACGTCCTTTTTTCGGCGTAATAAAGCTAATTGCTGTCTGTTCATCTCAATTGCTCGCTGCCGGTTCCACGCTGTTGTTTCTGCTAAAGCTTCTGTTAACAGATCTCGGGTTTGTGGTTCAAGCTCTTCCCAAAAGTCTTTATTTACAATGACCGCATAACCCAAATATCCATGGTTACTGATAGTGATATAAGGCTGTACTTGGTCCAGATGCTTCGTAAAAATGTTCGAAATCGTATTTTCTTGTCCATTGACATAACCCGACTCAATATTACGATAGACCTCTGTGAAGGGCATGACTACGGTATTAGCCCCTAACAGCTTAAATTGGCTTTCAAGGACTTTACTGGGTAAAATGCGAAAGGTATGTCCAGTAAAATCAGCAGGGCGAAGCAAGGGATGCTGATTGCTGCTTACCTGTTTAAAGCCATTACTCCAAAAGGCCAAGCCATGCATGTTTTTTTGCTCTAGTGTTTGAAACAGGAGACGACCAATCTCACCATCAAAGACTTGATGAATGGAATCCTGATCGGGATAAGCAAACGGCAAATCTAGTGCAAGCCACTGCGGTATCACATTAGACAGATTAGAAAAAGCCGGGGCGATCATCTGAATGTCACCCTTGGCTAAAGCTTCAAATTCATCCTTGTCTGAGTAGAGAATACCATTTGGGAATACTTGGACCTCAACCTGATCGTTTGTTTTCTCTTTGACTAATTGAGCAAATTTCTCAGCGGCTAAGCCCTTCGGAGTATTTTCTGCTACTACATGACTAAATTTTATGATAACTCGATGCTTTAGTCCGCTTTGTTCCTCGTCAAGAGGTTTTATTCCAGGAATTAATTCTGTACGAAAACCAATGAACAAAGCCGTTAAAAGCCCGATCAGGATAAAGGAAAAAATACCGACAACTGATTTCAAACAATTCACCTGCTTTCTTAGTTGAAGAATCCGTCAATCTATTTCAAAATAGAAACAATAAAGATGATAGCGGAAGGATTGTGAAGATTCTGCTCAAAAACCTACAACTTCATTGGAAAATTACGATTCTCTCCTTTGGTATTGTACTATTTTCTCTCTTGATTGGGGGAATTATTATTATCGGAAAAATGTCAATGGAGATAGAGTCAGAGTTAGGACAGCGGTTGTTGGTTACTGCGCGTACCGTTGCTGAAATACCTGCGATAGCAGAAAATATCGTAAAACCAGATGGCTGGAAGTCGATTCAATCAACAACGAAACGCATCCAGATTGTAAATGATGTGAGCTATATTGTTGTATTGTCGATGAACCGAATTCGTTTATCGGATGTAATGGAAGAGCGAATTGGCACAGCCTTTACCGGGAAAGAAGCCGGGCCAGCCTTTGCGGAACACACCTTTGTGCATAAGGTAAAAGGGGAACTTGGGGTGGCTTTACGGGCTTACGTACCTGTTATGAATGCGGAGCACCGTCAGATTGGGGTAGTGATGACAGGACATATGCTGCCTACTTTATATGAAATGCTGGCGAATCAAAAAGAGAGCATCACCATCACGTTGTTTCTATCTCTCTTGTTTGGCGTAATAGGCTCATGGCAGTTAGCTCGGCATATGAAAAAGCAACTGTTAAATCTAGAACCCCAGGAAATTGCCCGGTTACTAATTGAACGCACTGCAACCTTTCAAGCGATGCATGAAGGTGTGATTGCGATTGATAACGCTTTAACGATTACGATTTTTAATGAGCACGCCAAGCGAATCTTTCGTGTTTCAGGTGATGTGATCGGTAAAAAAATTAATGATGTAATCCCCGATTCCAGACTGCCGGAAATTTTACGTTTAGATCAGCCAATCTATAATCAGGAATTGCAAATGCAGCATGCCGTCATTTGGTCCAATCGTGTCCCGATTAAGGTAAATAATAAAACAGTAGGGGCACTTGCAATCTTTCAGGATCGCACAGAATTTGCCAAAATTGCTGAGGAATTAACGGGAGTGAAAGCGTTTGTAGAAGCACTGCGGGTACAAAACCATGAGCATCGCAATAAAATGCATACCATCGCAGGCTTACTCCAATTAAATCAAGCAGAGAAAGCCTTGCAGTACGTTTTTGATGTTTCCGAAAAACATGAGGAGCTAAGCAGCTTCCTGACTGAAAATATTTATGACGATAATCTTTCAGGTTTATTACTCAGTAAAGTGGGTCGAGGCAAAGAACTGGGCATACAGGTGGAAATCGACCGGAAAAGTAGATTCTATGCATTTCCAAACAGGATGGATCACCATGATTTTGTGCTGATCATTGGTAATCTAGTTGAAAATGCTTTTGACGCTTTAACCATGTCAAAGAGGGAAGACAAGCACTTATTTATCAGCATACACCAAGACGAGGAAAGCTTATCATTTATGGTAGAAGACAATGGAACTGGAATGGATGCCAGTACCGAAGCACGCGTGTTTGAGCGAGGTTTTACAACCAAATACGAGCATAATCAGGGATTAGGACTATATTTGGTAAAAACGCTAGTTACAAAAGGGCGTGGGGAAATTTCGGTTGACTCTGAACCGGGATATGGAACTACCTTTTTCATTCAGCTTCCCATGAAAGGAGAGAAATGAGTATGTTTCGTGTCGTTATTATCGAGGACGATCCGATGGTCCAGGAATTGCATCGCTTGTTTATCCAACAGGTGGAAGGATTTACGGTAATAGGAGTGGCTTCTAATGGATTGGAAGGACTTTCTATGATTCAAGAGCTACAGCCGGATTTGGCCATCATGGATATTTTCATGCCCTCCCAAAATGGTATTGAGACATTAAAACAATTGCGTAGTGGCGATAATCCAGTAGAGATAATCGTAATTACTGCCGCTAAAGACATGGAGACTATCCAAACCATGATGCGTCACGGAGCTTTTGATTATATTATGAAACCGTTTAAATTTGAACGAATAAAGCAAGCACTTGATAATTTCAGTAAATATGCGAAGCAGACAGGCGAACACGCCACAATGTCACAATCCGAACTAGATTCTCTCTTATTTGGGCAACCCGCTAAACAAGAGCATCAGCAGCAGGAATTACCAAAAGGCTTACATTCGATCACCATGCATCAAATTAAACAATTCATGGTTGAACAAAAGCAGTCCATGTCGGCTGAGGAGGTAGCTGAGCATGTGGGGCTTGCCCGAGTTACAGCTAGGCGTTATCTCGAATACTTGGAACGTACACAGATAGTGGAGCGTGATGTTCAATATGGTGGAGTTGGCAGGCCTGTTAATCGCTATTTAATCAAAAAATAGGTAAAAGCTTGTATCTTGCATGAGCTATAATGAAACATATTTATTTTCGTCTTTATCGCTTGTAAATATTTTTTTTGGTACAATATAAAATTATGTGCGAACTTATGCTATGATATACAAATTACACAAATTATTGCAAAGGAGAATTAGGTAGCAATGGATATTATTCAAGAGCTAGAAAGCAGAGGGCTGATCTACCAAACAACAGATAAAGAAGAACTAACAAAGCGTCTTCAACAAGGTAAGCTCACACTGTATACGGGCTTTGACCCAACTGCTGATAGCTTACATATTGGGCACCTTCTTCCCATTCTAACCTTACGCCGCTTTCAGCAGGCAGGTCATCAGCCAATCGCCCTAGTAGGTGGGGGGACAGGTATGATTGGCGATCCAAGCGGTCGTTCTACAGAGCGTTCATTAAACACAGCAGATGTTGTAAAAGGCTATTCCGACAAGCTAAAAAACCAATTGGAGCGTTTTTTAGATTTTGATCGTGAGGGTAATCCAGCGATCATGGCTAATAACTATGATTGGCTAGGGCAGCTAACCCTAATTGAATTCCTTCGTGATATTGGAAAACATTTTTCGATTAACTATATGCTCGCTAAGGATTCTGTAAGTGCTCGTTTGGAAAACGGAATCTCTTTCACTGAGTTTAGCTATATGATTATGCAGGCATACGATTTCTGGAAATTAAACCAAACCCATAACTGTGAATTGCAAATGGGTGGTAGTGATCAGTGGGGAAATATCACTGCTGGTACAGAATTCATTCGACGTGCGAACCAAGATAATGAAAATCAGACGGAAGCGAAAAAAGTATTTGGCTTGACGCTGCCATTGGTTCTTAAAAGTGATGGTACAAAGTTTGGTAAAACAGCGGGTGGAGCAGTATGGTTAGATGCTAGCAAAACCTCTCCATATAAATTCTATCAGTTCTGGTTAAACACGGATGATCGTGATGTTGTGAAGTTCTTAAAATACTTTACGTTCTTAAGCATGGAAGAGTTGAATGCGTTAGAAAATGCAGTAGCAACTGAACCGGAAAAACGGGAAGCGCAACGTACTCTAGCTCGTGAAGTAACAAGTCTGGTTCATGGGGAAGCAGCAATGAAACGTGCAGAAGAAATTTCTGTTGCTCTGTTTAATGGGGGACTAAAAGAACTAACGCCATCTGAAATTGCTGATAGCTTCAGCGATGTGCCATCTACTACTCTAGAGGATGGAGAGCTAACAATGGTAGATGTACTAGTTCAAGTAGGTGCAGCTAAATCAAAACGTGAATCCCGCGAATATCTGAACAACAATGCTATCACGGTAAATGATGTTCGTTTCACTGATTTAGAAACCAAGCTGGCCGATATTGAGCTTCTAGGCGGTCAGTACCTGGTAATTCGCCGCGGGAAGAAAAACTACTACCTTGTTGAGTACAAAGGATAAGTATTTTTTTAAAATATCCTTACTGGGAATAGAAAAGGGTTGTTGTTATCATGACGACAGCCCTTTTTCTTACATAAAGGAAGAGATTGGCTAAGATCAATTTTCTTATGTCAAATAGTGTTTACCTAGTAAAATGCGAGTAAAACTCGTGCTAGTTTTTACACAATAAAAAAGCTTGGTAAGAGGAGTTGCTCTCACCAAGCCTTTGTTTTATTTCTATAGCTTAGAAGCTCTCATTGATGACGAGATCACTAAGAGGCAAGCGACCAGTAGCATGTGCAGGAGTACTTGCTTTTCCCAATGTTAGCATCATGACCGGGTAATAACGATCCGGAATATTGCATTCCTTCACAATACCATCACGGTCAATTCCCCCCATTGGGCACGTATCATAGCCTTTTGCTTTTGCTGCAAGCATTAATTGCATGGAAGCAAGAGAGGCATTTAAAATAGCTTCCTTCATGCCAATTTCAGAGTTGCTTGCATAAGCACCTTCTACTTGATTTACCATGATATCAAACACTTGCTGGTTAATTAGACCTTCTTCTAAAGCTTTTCCGTAGATATCGCGTACAGCTAGATTTGCTTTAACATCACCTAGAACGATAATTACCGCAGATGCATCTACGACTTGTTGCTGATTGTAAGCAAGTGGGAGCAGCTTCTCTTTTTTCTCTTGATTTGTAACTACTAGGAAACGCCAATGTTGCAGGTTCCAAGAGGAAGGAGCAGATGCAGCTAGTTCCAAAATTTCATCAAGCTCGGAACGAGGAATTTCTACTCCAGTCTCGTATTTGCGTACACTATGACGTGCTTTCATAACCTCAACAAGTGTTTCGAATGTAGCAGTATTCATAGGGAAATCTCTCCAATCATTAAATGAAGTAGCATAACTGTAACATAAATCGAAGTTACTTACAATAATATAGTGTGCTATGCATGATTTATTCATGTTTATTGAAGCTGCTGGTTATATTCTAACCAAAATGTGTATAAAGTAAATGGTGCGATTAGAACTGAGTCATTCAGGGATATTTTGTTTTTACGAGAATATTTAGGAAAAAAGCCCTATTTATCATATAGGTATATATAAAATCAGTAAGAATAAAGTTATATTTTTGAAAAGTAGAATAACAAAGTCTAATTTGTAGCGTCTAGTATATAGGAGAACAGAACATATCACTATAAATGAGGGATTGCTTGGATCAAGTAGGATGGATAACGCTTAATTTAACTCAAAAGAAACAGACACATGGTTCTAATTCAAGGGGAAATTGAGGTGAACGTTTGTTGACAAAGAAAAAATGGATACAGGCGCTTTCGGGTATGCTACTACTTACATGTCTTACTCCTTACCCTAATGTACAAGGGGGAGACACACACCAAGGCTTACAAGAAACTTACTCAGAACAGCGTACAACTCAATATAATTTACAGAAAAAACAAATAATGTTCTCCAATCAGGATCGTTATTGGATCGAACGGATACAATCTAAACCAGGCGTAAAGCAAATCAAGCAAAAAATTTCCCTGTTTATTCCCGGAACGCAAGGGGAATTCCGCTATCTTACAAGTAATGGGGCCAAAACGAAATGGACGAAAGCATCTTTACAGGGAAACTTACCTGTACATACCGGGTATATCAAGACAGATCAGTATTCGATCATTTTAAGTAAACCACATATTTATATACCACGGACACATAATTCAATTGAGATTGTACCTAAAAATATGAATCAAATTAAAATGATTGCGAAAAAGACATATGGTGGTTTTAACGTGAGTATTGAAATGCCAGTGGAATCTCATATGTTTGGAGAAGTGTGGGCATTAGAATCGTTTCAACCATTAATTGACTGGGATGCACTAAATATGGAGCTTATCTGGAAAAGTATTGATTTTGAAGATCGGTTACGCTGGAGCTGGGATGGTTTTTACGATCGAACACCCACTACATATGTTCCAACAGGTCCCAATTATTTCTGGCGCAATCCCGATAACTATTTTGCTACTTCTTTTGTGATTACGCGAGGAAGTAGGGCAGCGCATGATCTTGGCTGGATGATGCTTCACACTATTTTGCCAAATCAAAATGCACAAGGATTTTGGCCATCAGCTCCTAAATCAACATGGTTATGGAATGATTACCAAGTAGATGCTGGGTTTTATGATACACGATTTAATACGGATATTGCCTATTTGTTATTGAAAGCGTATCAATCTTATCATGATGAACGATTATTACAAGCAAGTATGCGGTATGCGGAGTTTCTCTTACAGCATAGCCAGCAAAATCATTTTCTAATTGAAAGAAATGGTCAAGTAGGGATATTGGTAAGTGATTATTCCCATGAAAAGCCACATAAATTAACTCATAGCTCCTTGAACCATCAATTACAGGAGATGAATTATCTGTATGAGTTATACATGCAAACAAAAGACGAGCGATTCAAAGAGCTTGCAGATAAAATGCTGTGGGGAATTAAATTAACGCGGGATGCTTGGGTGATGCCAAATTCTAACTTACATTATGCATATATGCCTGATGGTACGATGGGACTTAAAGATTATCCATTCCTGACGTATAATGATCTGCATGCCGTTCAAAGTGTTCTAATGCTTATACAAGGCTGGGAAGATCCCGACTTAGCTTATTTAATGCAAATGAAAAAGCAATGGATGGATGCAAATAACGTGACAGGTTATAGAAAATAGGTAAGCGTCTGCAAGTTGCATAAGCAAGAAGAAGCGCTGTGAGAACGAGAATAAAACTAAAAAAGGTACGAGGCAAGGGCGTAGGCTCTTGCTTTTTTTTTTGCATTTTTTTGATCCAACAAATAAAAGACGAAATGCTTATTTGGAGATAAACGCCAAATGGGGAGCACTTCGTCAGGGTTTTGTCTGTTTGTTCATGTTTTTCCTCCATTTATCATGGGCAGCGAGATTGAGTTTCTAATGAATTGAGTTTTGGCTGTTAGGCGTATTGCCAAAGGAGGCTGGGTGAGAAAAATGAGGTTGAGTGAATTTTTCTTTTTTGCATCTGCAAGATGTAGGTATCCAAAGTCTGACTTAGGTGAATAACCGAGTGATCTAAAAAGCTACCCTTTTCTGATACTAATTGAACCAACTCATTTTTTAATTGATTAATTACGTTTTGTAGCTCGATTTCATCCTCTAAGGGCTCAGGGACATTTGTCCGTATTTTTAGCTGTTTTGGTTCCATCGAATTTTTCTCCTCTCATCTTTTTCTTATCCTTACTATATCTAGCGTATCAAAGGAAAAGGACTTATTCGTTAATTAGAAACGTTTTACAGCCTTCGACAGTCGTCGTCCGGTTTCTTTCAGACATAATTCTACAGATGCTCACTAGTAATATTGTTATTTTGTATAACATTCATCTAAGATAAAAAAGTTAAAAAATAAAAACATGATACGATGTCGTCTGCATCCTGAAAACACTCGATTTCATTCGATGATTACACCGTTACATAAGCATATTGCTGATGGAGATTCGCGGTTTCTAATGTGGTTTGCGTTAATTCTTATTATGATTCTAAAAAAGTAAATAAACAAACAGAGCCTTCTTTTTACAATGTCATCAGCAGACAAAACCGCCAAAATAAGAAAATGTCGAGTGAATTGGTAATTCTGCTTTTTTCTACTTCGTTTTCCACATATAAAGTGGGATGTCGGGATAATACCTTGTTATCCTGTCAAAGTTTTTCGAATTACTTCGAATGGATGGATTTTAGGAGAGGTTCAGCAGTGGCTAGCAGTGGGGAAGTCACATGAGAGACGGGTTTCGAATGAGGGTTCATATTCGATGGTATAGTGATATACATTCATCAGAAATCAGGTGGATTTGTTACTGACATATAGTGAAATATTAAGCTTTCGTGACATGATTTTATTTATATTTACTAACATGACATTTTGTGGTAACTTTAGTTTGCGACTAGCAAATGAAGTAAAAATTAACATTTTATCAACGGAATAAAACAGATATGAACAAGGCTGAAAAAAATTAAGGCTGAGGGCTGTTAACACTCAGTTGCATTAGATGAACAGGTATTTAGAAGCGAAAGCTGGTGATTTCATGATTTATCAACATTTGAAGCAACGAAACGAGCATAACCCTCATGCAATAGCCATTATCAAAGAGACAGAAGAGATACCTAATCAGGCTATGGTAAGTGAAGTAGATCATCTGATTCGAAATTTTCAAAAATTTGGCTTGGATAAAGAGACGCCTCTAGCCATTGTTCTCCAAAAAAGTGAAGTTATCTGGGCAGCGATCATAGCCGCTAGTCATCTGGAAATTTCGGTCATGTTAGTTGATCCTCATTTAAAAGAAGAGGAAATGCAGAAGATCATGACAATGTATCAAACAGATTATGTACTCCGTGAAATAAATAGTAAGGCAATAGATTCACTTGGATACAATGAATGGTACGAGCTTTCCTGTTTTGAACATGTTTTTTTAATTGGGAATATAGGCGAGCATGCAGCGTGTTGGAACGAATACTTAAAGCCAGAGGTAAATCAGAGCCATCTGGTGTTTCTAACGTCCGGCTCAACCAAGATACCGTCAGCAGTGGTTAAAAAAATGGAAAGCTTTATGCTTGATGGAAAACGAATAGGTGAGGCTCTTGGAATTGTCCCTGAAGATCGTATCTTATGTGCAGCACCTACCTATCATATTTATGGCACAATTTGTGGATGCTTTGTTCCTTTCTTATGTGGAGCATCGGTATCGTTTACTGGCGCGTATGTTTTACCATCTAGCTTGGAAAAGAAAATAGACAAGCAGGCATGTAATATACTAATGGCTGTACCTGCCCATTATAAAATGCTGGTAGAGCATGTTCATAAGCCGCTAGATCAGATTAGGATTGCGTTATCAGCAACTTCTCCATTGCAAGATGACCTGATGTTGACCTGTAAGGAAAAATTGAACCTATCAATCCAAAACATATATGGGTCTTCAGAAGCAGGGGTTGTTTCCATTCAACGCAATCCTCAATCTATCGGCGAAGCTACTAACGTAGGCGTTCCTGTTGATGGCGTAGATGTAATGCTTGATGAGACGAGTCCATTTGAATTTGATGGAAAGACGGTTTATGAAGTACTCATCAAAAGCGATTCGCTTGCTAAGGGATACTTGCGTAAGGAAGAGGTGGATGATAGTGGTTATGTAGTAGAGGATGGATGGTGGAGAACTGGGGATTTGGCCTATGTAAGTAAAGAGAATGAGCTTCATCTGGTCGGGCGTCTGAATATTACAATAAATGTGAATGGTAAAAAAGTGAATCCGTATGAAATTGAGGAGGTACTAAGTCAGCATCCAGCAATAGATGATTCAGTAGTGGTTGGCGAACATGACCCTATCCGTGGGGAAATGGCGGTAGCCTATGTAGTAGTTAAAAATCACATTACGGAAGCAGAGTTACTAGAATATTGTCGTGCAAAACTATCTGATTTCAAAGTACCAAGACGAATTGAATTTCGAGATGATTTACCTAAAACGGCGGCAGGCAAGGTACGTCGAAAAGAAGTGAGATAGCTTAAGAAAAAAGGGGCGAACCAACGTGGGAACTACAAATTCAGCAGACTACGGTCTAGTCATTAAAAATGATCTGGCGGAGATTATAAAATCACATTATGGTCAGGAAGTTGATCCCGCTAGTATTTCAAACGACCTAGATATTATCAAACAATATAATTTAGATTCCATTGTTATTATGGAATTGCTAGTAACGATCGAAAAGCGATTTGATATTCAAATAGAAGATGATGAGCTTAGTTCAGAATTAGTACGGACAATTCATACGGTATTGACTTATATTCAGTCGAAAAAAAGATAAAGAGGAGTCCTTGATATGTGCGGGATAACAGGCTGGATCGATTGGGAACATAACTTGTTGCATCAAAAGCATATTTTACAGCAGATGTCTGATTCTATTCGTCATCGGGGACCGGATGCTGAAGGATGTTGGATCACGGAACATGCAGCATTAGCACATCGGCGTTTAATAGTGATTGACCCTGAGGGTGGGGTTCAACCCTTTATCTATCACGAGTCTGAGCCTTTATATGCTATGACTTATAATGGGGAGATTTATAATTATCTAGAACTACGTCGTGAATTAATTGAACGAGGACATCGATTTAAAACCAATTCTGACACGGAAGTATTGCTACATGCTTACATGGAATGGTCAGAAGATTGTGTCAAACATTTGAATGGTATTTTTGCCTTTGCGATTTGGGATCAGGTGAAGCAGAGTCTGTTTTTAGCACGAGATCATTTAGGTGTCAAGCCCTTATTTTATTATCAACAAGGAAGCTCCATTTTATTTGGATCTGAAATAAAGGCAATTCTGGCTCACCCAGAAGTGAAACGCGAAGTTGATGTTCAAGGATTAGCTGAATTAATTGCTCTTGGTGGCATACGTACGCCTGGCAATGGGATTTTTTCAAATATTTTCGAAGTAAAGCCCGCCCATTCCATAACTTTTACAAAGGAAAGAACAAGAGAGACCCGATATTGGCAGCTCCAGAGTAAGTTGCATACTGAAACGGCAGCAGAAACTGCTGATCATATCAGATATTTGCTAGAAGATACAGTTAAGCGCCAATTAATTGCTGATGTTCCGGTTGTATCTATGCTTTCAGGTGGATTGGATTCAAGCGGCTTAGTTTCGATTGCGGGACGTCAATTTTTTGATAAAGGTCAGCAGCTATCTACATACTCAGTTGACTTTGTAGGAAGTGATCAGGATTTTGTAGCGGATAAAGCTCGTCCTAGTTTAGATGCACCGTATGCAAAAATGCTGTCTGAGTACGTGGGAACGAAGCACCATTTTATAACGCTTACCTCTGAAGAATTACTAGAAAATTTACTTATTCCCATGCGTATGCGCGATTTACCCGGCTATGGCGATATGGAAACATCCTTACACTTATTATGTAAGCAGATGAAGAAGGATGCTACGGTAGCTATTTCAGGTGAGTCGGCAGACGAAATATTTAGCGGGTATCCATGGTTCCACCAAGAAGAATATTTGGATTCTCGTATGTATCCATGGCTGTTAAACACATGGGATAAATTTGCCTCTTTATTACAGCAGGATGTGATAGAGGGCATTCAACCAAATCATTATGCAACGATGAGATACGCTGAAGCGACGAAGGAAGTACCACTGCTTGAAAATGAAACAATAACACAGATGCATCAACGCAGAATGTCATACTTATTCATCACTCGATTTTTAGTCGGTTTATTGGAGCGCAAGGATCGGGCAAGTATGTATGCGGGCTTTGAGGTACGTGTTCCCTTTTGCGATTACCGTTTAGTGGAGTATGCATTTAATATTCCATTTGAGCTGAAGACCGTGGGGAACATCGAGAAAGGTATACTTCGTCAAGCCTTCCTAGGTTCGATACCAGAAGAAGTACGACTTCGTAGAAAGAGCGCTTATCCATCTACCCAAGACCCAGTCTATTTCGCAGGTGTTCAGTCTATCTTTCAAGAGATCATGTCAAATCCGAATGCACCTCTTCATGATTTATTGGATAAAAAGAAAGTGATGCATGTAGTAGGTGGGAACTCCTCACTCTTGCAGGGAAAAATGCACTCTAGTCAAGGATTGTTACTCAAGCTAATGGAGTACTTTATTCAAGTAAATATGTGGCTAAGCGAATATAAAATTGTGCTACAATCCGCTAACCGTAATCTACACGGCTCAATGTAAACATTGAGATACCAGCACAATATTGAGTAGGTAAGACTAATCTTTATTCAATTCTACCTTGAGGTGTTTCCAGATGAGTCCATCGCTTGTATTTATGTATTCGGGTCAAGGCTCGCAGTATTATCAAATGGGAAAAGCCTTATTTGAGCACAATCGTATTTTTAGATCGTACATGAATGAATTAGATGCGAAAGCACGCGAGCTTATTGGCATATCGGTACAGAGTGAGTTGTATAGGACCAATAGGAACATGACAGAGCCTTTTACTCGTACGCTGCATACGCATGTGTGTATTTTTATGGTGGAATATGCCACTACGATGGTTTTATTAGAAAATGGAATGGTCCCAGATGCTGTTATTGGTGTTAGTATGGGGGAATTTGCAGCATCGGTAGCAGCAGGTGTATGTAGTGTGGATACGGCACTCCAATCCGTTGTGAAGCAGGCACAATTACTAGAAAAACATTGTGATGAAGGGGCTATGTTAGCTATTTTGGACCGTCCGTCCCTTTTCTTGTCTGATCCGGTGGTATATGAGAATAGCGAATTGGTTTCTATTCATAACGAGAATCATTTTATTGTATCAGGTAGAAAAGAACATATGGCGATGATTGAACAGCATGCGAAGAAAAATGGAATCATGTGTAGCAAATTACCGGTTACTCATGGATTTCATTCTTCTAGCATTGATCCTGCATCAGATGAATACGTTGCTTTTTTACAAAAGCAACTTTTTCTTGATCCTAAAATCCCTTATATATCGAGTGTGTCCGGCAGCTTGCTCAGCGAATGGAATACGGATTATTTTTGGCAGGTAATTCGAAAGCCCATTCAATTTACAGAGGGGATCACCTTCTTACAAAAGGACGATGATGATCGAATTTATATAGATGTAGGTCCTTCAGGATCGCTATCTACTCTGTGTAAATCGATGTCCAATCTAAAAAAGAATCAAATGATGCTACCCATTATCACTCCATATAAAACGGAGCTACAAAATTTGGATTATATCCTAACGAACTACGCTAGCAAAAGTAGGACTACAGTAAAAAAGGAGAAAAAAAGTATGCTTGCTTTTGTATTTCCTGGACAAGGATCGCAAAAAAAAGGAATGGGGGGAGATTTATTTGATCAATACCCTGAAATCACGAGCCAGGCAGATTCGATTTTAGGATACTCCATTAAAGAATTGTGTCTAGAAGACCCATTAGGAAGATTACAACAGACCGAGTACACACAGCCTGCGCTGTATACGGTAAACGCACTGATGTATTTGAATACCGTTAACGAGACGGGAAGAAAACCAGATATCCTAGCGGGGCACAGCTTAGGTGAATATAATGCGTTGTTTGCAGCAGGAGCTTTTGATTTTATAACGGGATTAAAGCTGGTGAAAAAAAGAGGGGAAGTAATGAGCCAAGCCGTTGGAGGGGGGATGGCAGCGGTTATAGGAATAGATGAGAAACAGATAAAGCATATCTTGCTTCAAAATCAATTAGATAGCATTGATATTGCGAATTTTAATTCTCCTCGCCAGTTTGTCATTTCCGGACTACAATCAGATATTGCTCGGGCCAAGCTCGTGTTTGAAACGGAAGGCATCACGTATATTCTGTTACGAGTAAGTGGAGCCTTTCATTCAAGATATATGGGAGAGGCAAGAGAGCAGTTTAAAAATTATATGGATTCATTCGCGCTTTCTGAATGTACCATTCCTGTATTGTCAAACGTCAACGCAAGATACTATCAAAAAAACGATATGAAAATAAATTTGGTCAGACAAATAACGGAGTCAGTCCGCTGGTGTGAGACGGTGCAAGTGTTAATGGGATTTGAAGGAATGGAAATCAAAGAAATTGGACCAGGAAACGTGTTAACAGGACTGATGCGAAAAATAACAGCAGAAGCAACTCCCATTTACTTACCTCTTGAAACAGAGCATCAGCAGCCTACAAATTCAACTATTCTTCAGCAATCCAATAGCGATAGCGATGAAAAGCACTTCGTTCAACAACCAAACGCTAATGTGATTACCGCTATTGGATGCAAGCAATTTATGCAGGATTATCATTTGAAGTACCCCTATGTAGCTGGTGGAATGTATAAAGGAATCGCCTCTAAAGATGTAGTAGTGAAACTGGGGAAGGCTGGGATGATGGGCTTTTTCGGTACGGGAGGCTTACAACTGGCTCAAATCGAGGAATCGATTCAATACATTCAAAAGGAACTAACGAGCGGACAAGCGTATGGAATGAACCTTCTTCACACTCCAGATCAACAAGAAAGAGAAGATCAACTGGTTGAATTATATATTCGATATGGTATCAACGTCATAGAAGCATCTGCTTACATGAGCATTACTCCAGCATTACTAAAGTATCGTGCACATGGAGTCAAAATGCTCCCGGATGGAGCTGTAATGAGCACGAATCGAATCATCGGCAAGGTATCAAGAGCAGAAGTGGCTGAACTATTTCTACGTCCTGCCCCAGAGTACCTCGTCGAGAAAATGGTTCGGGAAAATCAAATTACTAGAGAACAAGCTCAATTGCTCAGTAAAATCCCCATGGCAGATGACTTGTGTATCGTAGCAGACTCAGGGGGGCCTACAGATGGAGCAGTAGCCTATGTTTTATTGCCAGCTATGATACAGTTACGTGATGAGATGATGAAAAAATATAAGTACCCTAAGAAAATCCGAATCGGTGCAGCAGGAGGAATTGGTACTCCTGAGGCAGCGGCGGCAGCTTTTATTCTAGGTGCGGATTTTATCTTAACGGGTTCTATTAATCAATGTACCGTAGAAGCGGGCACAAGCGAGGCTGTTAAAGACTTGCTACAGCAGGTACACATTCAAGATACCGCATATGCACCGGCAAAAGAACGGTTTGAAATAGGAGCGAAGGCTCAGGTTGTAAAAAAGGGAGTGTTTTTCCCTGCTAGAGCGAGCAGGCTGTTTGAATTATATTCTCGATACCAATCACTTGACGAAATGAGCGAAAAAGATAAAAAACTCATTCAGGTTAAATACCTGAAACGTAGTTTTGAGGAGGTTTATGAGGAATGCAAGCAGAACGCCTCCCCAGTTGAAATAGATAAGGCAGAAAAAAATCAGAAGTATAAAATGGCTATGATTTTTAAGTGGTACCTAGCTCATTCTGTTCATGTAGCAATCGATGGTATTTTGGAACAACAAGCAGATTACCAGATTTATTGCGGGCCAGCGTTAGGGGCGTTTAATGACTGGGTAAGGGGAACAAGCTTGGAGAGCTGGAAAAATCGCCATGTAGATGAGATTGGTGTAAAAATAATGGAAGAAACTGTTAAAGTTTTGAATGGGAAATTTCAAAATCTTGTGATGGGCTAGTCTGATTGGAAAATTCATTACTGAAACGAGGTATATTTCATGTTATCTACCTTACATCATTATTCTCATGGGTATTTGGCAATTCCAGTGCTTTTATCGTGCAAAAAACGAGGTTTATTTGATCTTTTGCAAAAAAGTCGGTCTACTCCGTTTAGTCAGCTTGTAGATGAGCTACATGCCAATAGTGGTCACTTACGCAGTGCTCTTCAGTTATTAGAGTCTCTACAAATCCTGTGTCGAGATAGTAAGGATACGTATGCGTTACTGCCCGGATGGAATGTGGTAGAAACAATTCCGGAAGATGTCATGGAGCTATTCGATTTTCCGATGAAGGAATACTTCAAAAAATCTCAGAGAAAGTATCGTTTGCAAAAATGGATTGAGCTGTCCGGTAAACAATGGAATGTCGACAATGCGATGTATTCACATTTTTTAGATGGGATCGTAATGATTCCTTTGTTATTCGCGTTAAATGAACAAAGATTCATTTTGCGCGATTCTCCTCAGCAAAATGAATTAGTGTTCCAAAACGTATCTGGTATCGCGAAGCAAGAAATTACACAGTTATTTCAGCAAAAGAATTGGATGGATCAAACAAGAAAGAACGGGGTTTTAACGGAAACCGGCAAGTATATGCTAGACGCGATTTTGAATACGGCATCCATTCATTCCTATCGTTCCATAATAAAAAATATGGATCAGCTACTATTTGGTGATTGCCAAGCTATTGTTGCTAGCACGAATCAAGCGTATGAGACATATATGGAACGTATGCTAGAGATGCTAGAGTGTGGCTTTCAGCAAGAGGAGTATTTTTGTGATTTAGAGCAGATCATTATTTCTGTTTTTAATAGAGAACCAGTAGAGGAGCAGCCGAAATATATAGCTAATATGGGTTGTGGCAATGGGTTGCTTCTAAAAAAGATATACGAGACGATCAAAATGAAATCACGAAGAGGCAAGAGGTTCGATGAATATCCCTTGACGTTGATTGGAATTGACCACAAGGAAGAATCTCTAGCAAAAACGGCTATCACTCTAAAGGATATCAACCATGTTTTGCTCAAAGGGATGCTTGATAATCTAAATGAGCTTATGATTGATTTACGAAACGAAGGAATTCATGACACAGAACATATCCTACATGTTCAGTCATTTTTTAATCACGATCGACCTTGTATCATATCAGCAGAAACCGTTGAAGCAAGTGTTCAGGCTCCAAGCTTCACCAAGTCAATTTTTGTAGATCAAAATGGACGTGAATGCTCTTCTACATTAGGGATGAAAAAACTGCACGAACACCTACAACATTGGTCACATCTAGTAAATAAGCATGGCTTAATCCTTTTAGAAGCGCATTGTTTGGAACCGAAAACGATTCGTCCATATATGGATAAATGTGAGGGCTTACATGTAGATGCGATTCATAGATTCTCGCAAAAGCTGCTAGTAGAAGCAGATACTTATATGTTGACTGCCGCAGAGGTAGGATTGTTTCCTCATAAACAATATTTCCATAAATATCCAAAAAACATGCCTTTTTCACGCATTACGTTACATTTGCTTGAGCAGAGAGAATACCGGATTAGGATGGCACATGAGAATGACATTTCGGTATTAAGGCAGCTTGAGCTGCAATGCTGGGGGGAGGAACTAGCTGCTCCTACTGAAAGGATTTTACAAAGAATAAGGAAATATCCAGAAGGGCAGTTAGTTCTTGAAGTAGAGAATCGAGTAGTTGGTGTGATTTATTCTCAAAAAATTAGAGATATGAACGAGATAAAGGGACTTCAAAGCAATACTGTTGAACAGCTTCACCATCCTGAAGGGACAATTATACAATTGTTAGCTATCAATATTCTGCCAGAGATGCAGGATCGCAAGCTGGGAGATCAGCTTTTAGAATTTATGCTTCAGCGCTGCAGTTTGATAAGCGGAGTCAGGAGTGTTATTGGGATAACAAGGTGCAAGGATTATCAGCGATATTCTACGATCGCTACGGACAAATATATCACTCTTCGTAATAAACATAATAAATTAGTCGATAAAACATTGCGATTTCACGAAATGCATGGAGCAACGATTAAAGAATTAATTCCGAACTATCGGCCATTAGATGATGCCAATCTTGGCTATGGTGTACTTGTTGAATACGACATGTTAAATCGGGGAAATGATGAGCCTCCTGCTATCGAACGAAATCAAGAATGTCATGAGAAGAATAGCCATTCTTTTCAAACGGGGAGCACGGATCGTTCTAAGACTATTACAGCTTTTGTATTAGATTGTATCGGTTCTCTTTTAAATGAAGAGAGAAAGGATGTTCTAGCTTATGTAGATCGTCCTCTTATGGAGCTTGGCTTGGATTCAGGAGATTTGCTGGAATTAAACGATCAGCTGGGTACGAGGTTTCGAATAGAACTCGAAACAACATTCTTTTTTACATACAATACCGCTAGAAAAATCATTTCGTATCTTATAGAAAATGCAGATGAAATAGCGCAGGCGTCTGCATCAGAAGAATCTGTTTCAAAAAACGAGGCAGTCTCATGGAGTCATTCTGATGTAGAAAAGGATGACATTGCCATCATAGGCGCGGCCTGTCGTCTTCCTGGAGGAGTGAGCAATCTTGATGAATTATGGGAATTATTAGTGAACAATCGTGATGCTATTAGACGGATGCCTGAGCATAGATGGGCTTGGCCTGATACAATTCATCCTGCTACGGAGCATAAGGGAATAGATCAGGGTGGATTTTTGGATCATATTGCTGAATTTGACCCGCTGTTTTTTAGAATTTCCCCTTCAGAGGCGGAGATTTTGGACCCTCAGCAACGTTTACTAATGGAATTAAGCTGGGAGTGTATAGAAGGGGCTAATTATTCTGCAAGTGCGATTTCAGGTAGTAATACAGGTGTATTTATAGGGGCAAGCGGCTCCGATTATAGCAAGCTTTTAGATCGCTACAGTGATGAGGTTCAAGCTAAGTATGGCATAGCTACATCCATGGCGATTCTCTCTAATCGAATCTCTTATTTTTATAATTTTCATGGTCCTAGTGTTCAAATCGATACAGCTTGCTCCAGTTCTTTGGTTGCCGTTCATCAAGCCGTTACATCTCTACAAAGCGGAGAGTGCGAGCAGGCTTTAGTAGGCGGGGTCCATCTTATGTGTCATCCTGCTAACAGCATTGCTTATTATAAAGCTGGAATGCTGTCCACAGATGGAAAATGTAAGACGTTTGATAAAGCTGCAAATGGCTATGTTCGTGGGGAAGGTGGAGTTGTACTACTGTTAAAGCCTGTGAAACAGGCAGAGCGCGATGGTGACTCTATCCTTGGTGTCATAAAAGGAACAGCTACGAATCATGGAGGACAGGCAAACGGAATAACTGTGCCTAATCCAGCAAAGCAAGCTGCCTTAATCAAGAAGGCCTTCCGCTCGGCCGATATTGCCCCAGAGTCTGTAGGCTATATTGAAGCACATGGGACAGGCACTTCATTAGGTGATCCGATTGAATTTGCAGCCTTGAAGGACGCATTTTTAGAGCTTTCACAGCAAAGTGACAACAGAAATGAACCCTATTGTGGGTTAGGCTCTATAAAAACAAATATCGGACACCTGGAAGCTGCCGCCGGGTTGGCAGGCTTAGTTAAGGTTTTAGTCAGTTTACGGCATCGTATGATACCGGCATCGTTGCATTTTCAGGAATTGAACCCACACATTCCTATTGAAAACTCCCCATTTTATCTTGTAACGAGCAATCAAAAGTGGATGCCACCTCATAGAGAAGGCTTGCGTAGAGCGGGAATTAGCAGTTTTGGCTCGGGTGGTTCAAATGCTCATATTGTGATTGAGGAATATCGGTCTAACCATCGTGTAGATACGAAAAGGGCTACCAGTAATAGCAATCCTGTCATGATTGTGCTGTCCGCTAGGAATGAAAATCGTTTACAAGAGCAAGTGAAGCAATTATTACAAGCCATTAAAAACCAAAACCTGACTGATGTTCATCTCAAAGATATGGCCTATACCCTTCATGTTGCAAGAGAGGCAATGGAAGAGAGATTTGCTACCGTCGTATGTGATATTGATGAATTAGAAAAATCATTACTCGATTACCTTGATAGGAAAGGAACACTGAAAAGCAATTATCAGGGGAATGTGAATGAGAATCATTCGATTTCTAGTTTATCGATTGGCAATGAAGAAAAGCATGAGATGGTTAATCACTTTATTGGTAACAATGATTTGCATCAATTGGCCTATTTATGGGTGTCGGGACTAGACATTGATTGGAAGGTGCTGTACAAATCCGAGGCAGATTATCGAAAAATGTCACTTCCAACATATCCGTTTGCAAGAGAACGTTATTGGATATCAGAAATAAGTTCCCGTTACGAAATAAGCCAGACAGAAAAAATATCTGCGGACACACGCAATGTGCTTCATCCGCTGTTGCAGCAAAATACATCTAATTTATCAACGATTCGCTTTTGCTCCACGTTTACAGGCAAGGAATTTTTTCTAAAGGATCATGTAGTGAGTGGCAGCAAGGTTTTACCTGGTGTTGCTCATCTGGAAATGGCGCGCAAGGCTATGGAGCAAGCTCTGGAAAATAAGCATGATCAGGTGATTGAACTTCATAACGTGATTTGGAAAAAGCCCATCCTTCTAGAGGAAGAATCAAAGCAAGTGCAGATTCGCATTTTTTCAGGTGTACAAAATGAGATAAATTATGAGATTTACAGCGAGGAAATACCAGGAAGCGGCAAACCTGTTGTGTTTAGTTCAGGCTATGCAGTATGCAGAGAGCAAAAGGAAGCATTCGTCTTGGATATCTCTGGCATACTCTCCGCATGTAAGCAGCATGTGCTGACAGGTAGAGAATGTTATCAAGCCTTTCAGCAGGTAGGGATTACTTACGGCAAAAGTCATCAGGGAATACAGCGTGTGCATATAGCAGAGGATCAGGTGTTGGCCGAGCTAGTCTTGCCTGCTTGTATAAAACATACCCAAGAACAATATGTCCTGCATCCTAGTCTATTGGATGCTGCTTTACAGGCATCCCTTGTATTTCAGATGCAAGTACAGAATACCTACAACACATCCGTACAGCCATCGTTACCTTTTGCTTTGGAAATGATCGAAATCGTTCGTCCGTGCACATCAAAAATGTGGGCTCATGTACGACACAGTGAAGATTATATCAGTGGAAATGAGACACAGAAGTATGATATCGACCTTTGTGACGACAGAGGAAACGTTTGTGTCCGAATGTTTGGATTTTCGTCAAGGATATTAGAGGGGGATATTGCAACCGGTGGCTCTATTGATTCTACACAGAGAGAAACGATAATGACACAGCCATTTGAACCTGTGATGATATCCCCGATTTGGGAAGCAATCCGTCATGAAGAAGGACAAAAGCTTCCTGCTCTCACTGACAACTTAGTCATAGTCGGAGGCAATGAAAGCATCTGGAATGAAATCCGAAAGCAATACCCGCATGCGCGTGTGCTATCCATTCATCATGATGATTCAGTTGAGGAAATGGTCCAGAAATTTAGCCAGCTCGATCCTATCGATCATATGCTATGGATTGCACCAGAGGAGCAGTTGCCATCCCTCACAGACGACAGCATCATCGAGGGACAGGAAAAAGGGGTAATTTATCTCTTTGCAATCATCAAAAGCCTGTTAGCCCTAGGGTACGATCGTAAACAAATAGGCTGGACGGTTATTACCCAAAAAGCTCAACCTCTTCATAAATACGATGAGGTAAATCCAACCCATGCTAGTATTCACGGCTTAATGGGAACGCTGGCCAAGGAATATAGCCATTGGAAAATCCGAGTCATTGACCTAGAATCCCTAGCGAGCTGGCCCATGCAGGAGCTGTTTACCCTGCCAAGTGATGCAGACGGGAACCCTTACGTTTATCGAGAACAGCAATGGCATCAGCAGGAGCTGGTTCCGGTACGTTATAACCAGCAGGAGGAAACCCTGTATAAAACCGGTGGCGTGTATGTGGTGATTGGAGGCGCCGGGGGAATTGGCGAGGTATGGAGTGAATACGTGATTCGAATGTATGAAGCTAAGGTGATTTGGATTGGCAGAAGAGAAAAGGATGCCAATATTCAAGCAAAGATAGACCGACTAGCATCAATTGGCCCTACACCTAGCTATATCGCGGCAGATGCAACAGACCAAGAAGAGCTGTACCGAGCCTACGAAGAAATCAAACAGCAATACGGCCCTATTCATGGAATCGTCCATTCTGCCATCGTGCTGCTGGATAAAAGTCTAGCGAATATGGAGGAGGAAAGATTCCGAGCTGGGCTTCGTGTCAAAGTAGACGTGAGTGTGAATATAGCAGAGGTCTTTCAGGATGAGCCGCTTGATTTCGTGTTATTTTTCTCGTCAATGAATTCGTTTGTCAAAGCCGCTGGACAAAGCAATTATGTAGCAGGCTGTACATTTAAGGATGCTTTTGCCAGTCAATTAGCTCTGGAATGGCCATGTGCCGTAAAGGTGATGAACTGGGGATATTGGGGAACGGTAGGTACGGTAGCATCCGAGGAGTATCAAAGACGGATGAAAAGCAGAGGGGTTGGTTCGATTGAGCCTCCAGAAGCAATGAAAGCATTAGAGGCCCTTTTGGTCGGACCGATGAACCAATTAGCGTTTGCAAAAATGACTACGTCTTCAACCTGGGTTGAAGTTAATCGAGGAAAGTGTATAACGATTTATCAATAAAAAATTCGTATTCGTCAGAAATCAACCAATAGAGAGGTAAAACATGAAAAATGATGATCAATTCATTTATGTGACTAAGCAATTGGGCGATATGGATAAGCTTCTCATCAAATTAATGTGGGAAAAATGTAGAGGGATACAGATGTTTACATCGAACTCCTTCGATCCAGCAACTGTCATCACAAGAATAGGAATCATCGATTTATATAAAAAATGGGTAGATGAGACGCTTGCTATATTTACGAGGAGTGGGTATTTGTCATTTGACGGCGAAACGTATACAGTCACGAAACATACATCTATTGAAGATACCAGCTCTTGGAAAGAGTGGGAATACCGAAGAGAGGAGTGGCTAAAGGATGATAACCTAAAATCTCAGGTTGTATTGGTAGAGACGATGCTAGGTGCATTACCTGACATGCTTACAGGGAAACAACCTGCCACCGATATCATGTTTCCCCAGTCATCTATGACTTTGGTGGAAGGAGTATATAAGTACAATTTACTCGCAGATTACTTTAATGATGTACTCGCTGAAAAAATAGTCGCGTTTATGCAGGAACGTATCAATCAAAGCAATGTTACAAGTAAATCAATCCGAATCTTAGAGATTGGAGCCGGGACGGGGGGAACCAGTGCTAGTGTTCTTCCTAGACTAAAGCCGTTTCAGGAGTATATCGAGGAATATTGCTATACAGATCTTTCTTTGGCTTTTCTTAGACATGGAGAGAAGGAATATGGCTCAGAGTATCCATTTGTCACATGTAAGATTTTTAATATTGAACAACCTATTGCGACTCAGGATATTGATCCGAACGGATATGATTTGGTCATTGCTACAAATGTTGTGCATGCCACGAAAAATATCCGTCATACGCTACGCAATGTAAAAGCGGCAATGAAAAATAATGGTTTATTGCTATTAAATGAAATAGCTGATCGTTCTGTGTTTACACATCTTACCTTTGGCTTTTTACAAGGCTGGTGGATGTATGAGGATACAGCTCTACGTATTTCGGGCTGCCCAGGCTTATATCCAGATAGCTGGAAAAAGGTACTAAAATCGGAAGGCTTCCATTCTATTGACTTCCCCGTAGATGAAAAAAACGATTATAAGCAACAGATTATCTGTGCAAAAAGCGATGGAGTCACCTTACAGCTTCAAGACCTCGGCCCTGTTACAGCTATGGCAGACAACAAACAAGACGAGAGAAAGACACCGTTTGCTCATAAGGGGCTTCAACAAAAGCAGTCTGAAGGGGAAAGTCCGAAAGACAAGCTGGGGCATATGGATATAACGGATCAAATGCTCGAGGAGCATCTTATCCAGATAATCCGAGAAAGCATTTCTGAAGAATTGAAGATCAACGAGGCAATGATTCACAATGATCAGAGTTTTTCGGAGTACGGTGTAGATTCCATTATAGGCATTCAACTTATTCAGCGCATTAATAATAAATGTCATACACGGCTGCAAACGACTGTTGTCTTTGATTATAATAACGTAAATCAATTGGTTCACTACATGATAACGGAATATAGACAGACATTAGTAGCTCTTTTTGATATCCAAAAACCTATGGATGTCTCAAGCTCAACGAAATGGAACAAAGAAGAGCACATGCAAAACAATCAACGAACAGTTACCGCAACTAGTGAAAGAATGATCCAAAAAAGTGATTCTATAAAAGCTGCCATGAATCATTCGAATGAACATTCATCCCTTAATAGGGAACGGTCTACGTTTCATAGGGTGCTTATTGAATCCCCAGGGGGAATCGATGATATTCAGATTGTAGAATCAGATATTTTAGAATTGAAAGAAGATGAGGTGAGAATTTCGGTTCGAGCTTTTTCCCTAAATTTTGGGGACCTATTATGTTTACAAGGCTTATACCCGACTATGCCCCCCTATCCGTTTACTCCTGGATTTGAAGCTAGTGGTGTAGTAGTTGAAGTGGGGAGTGCAGTGAGCACGATCCGTCCTGGAGATGAGGTTGTGTATTGCGGGGGAGAGCATTTGGCTGGACAGGCCAGTTTACTTACATGTAAGGCAGCCTATGTTTTTCCTAAGCCTTCTTCGCTGTCCTTTGAGGAAGCATGCTCCTTACCGGTTGTATCGATGACGGTGATCGCTGCTTTTCGTAGAGCGCAGGTAAAGAAAGGCGAAAAAATTCTCATCCAAACAGCGACGGGCGGAGTTGGACTTATTGCTGTCCAACTGGCTAAGCATTATGGAGCTGACATTTATGCGACTGCAAGCTCTGAGCATAAGCTAGAGTATGTAAAGCAAATGGGTGTGTCCCATGCGATTAATTACATGGAGTCTGATTTTGAGCAAGAAATCTCTCGACTGACGAATGGTAAGGGTGTTGATGTCGTCGTCAATACGTTAGCAGGAGATGCTATTCAAAAAGGCTTAGGCTGTCTAGCAAGAGGTGGTAGATACATTGAAATTGCGATGACAGCACTCAAAAGCGCCCGAGACATTGATTTGTCCATTTTAAACAACAATCAATCTTTTATAAGCCTTGATCTGAGAAAATTGATGCTGGAGCAGCCTAATGCACTACGTGATTATCGAAACGAGATGCTTCGATTAATAAAGGACAATGTGATTCAGCCGACTATCTATCAAGTATTTTCATTTGACGAGATAAAAGAAGCTTACCAGTGTATGAAAAATCGAGAGAATATCGGAAAAATAGTCGTACAGCTACCTAAGCGATACCAATATAAACCAGCCCTTGCTATCCAGAGAGAACCAATTGCGATTATTGGGATGAGTGGAAGATATGCAAAATCTAAAACGGTTCATGAGCTATGGGAGCATCTAGCAAAGGGCCATGACCTCGTAGAAGAAGTATCGCGTTGGGATCTCTCACCGTATTACGAAGAAGATGCATCCTATTGTAATCAGGGCAGTTTTGTTGATCGAATCGACCAATTTGATCCACTCTTCTTTAATATCTCAGGTGTTGAAGCCATGTATATGGACCCGCAGCAACGAATCTTTTTGGAGGAATCCTGGAAAGCATTAGAGGACGCTGGATATGCAGGAGCGGGAGTTCAGGGTAAAAAGTGTGGCGTGTATGTGGGCTGTAGCGGTAAAGACTATCAAAATTTATTCGATACGAAGCCTCCTGCCACTTCGTTTTGGGGAAATGCGGCTTCCATCATTCCGGCACGCATTGCATACTATCTCGATTTACAGGGTCCGGCGATAGCTGTAGATACCGCTTGTTCTAGTTCGTTAGTAGCGATCCATCTTGCTTGTCAAAGTCTTTGGACAAAAGAAACAGAAATGGCATTGGCCGGCGGTGTATTCCTTCAATCGACCCCTGCTTTTTACTTAGAGTCGAATCGAGCAGGGATGCTGTCTCCTGCTGGTCGCTGTCATACCTTTGACGAACGGGCGGATGGTTTTGTTCCCGGTGAGGGAGCGGGGGTCATCATACTGAAACGTTTGTCTGATGCCATCGCGGACCGGGATCATATTTATGGCGTGATTCGTGGTTCGGGAGTCAATCAGGATGGCAGTACAAATGGCATTACCGCACCTAGCGCCAAATCACAAGAACGATTGGAGCAAGAGGTATATGATACCTTTAACATTCAGCCCCGACACATTCAAATGATCGAGGCCCATGGAACAGGCACGAAGCTGGGGGATCCCATCGAATTTCAGGCCTTGACGCGGGCATTTACGAAATACACGGATGAAAAAAATTATTGTGCAATCGGATCAATAAAAAGTAACCTTGGACATTTAGCCTTTGCGGCCGGAGTCACAGGCATCATTAAAATTTTATTGTCTTTACAGCACAAACAGATTCCACCAACGCTACACTTTCAGAAGGGAAATCCAAATATCGAGTTTGAAGATAGTCCCTTTTATGTCAATACCGCACTAACAGAGTGGACGGCTGAACCAAACAAGAAGCGCTGTGCAGCTATTAGCTCATTTGGCTTTAGTGGAACAAATGCACATATGGTTATTGAAGAAGCGCCGAGAAGACAGCTAACATCCTCACCAAAATCAGGCTATTTACTAACATTATCCGCTCGTACACAAGACCAGTTAAAACAACAAGTAGAACAGATCATTCAGTATTGTGAAAAAGCAGAGCAGATTCACTATGGAGATATGAGTTATACCTTATTGCTGGGAAGAAAGCACTTTAATCACCGCTTAGCTTTTGTGGTTCACGAGCGCAATGAACTCGTACAGGTCTTGAAAAGATGGCTAGAAAAAGGAAAAGCACCAGATGTATATACCTCTATCGTAAATAAAAATGAACAACGCGAGCAAATCGTATTAAAGCGCTACGGAAATGAATGCTTACGAAATATAAATGGGGATATGACTGCCAATGAATATATGGAACAACTGTCTATTCTCGCGTCCTTGTATACCCAAGGGTATGAATTAGATTTTGAGCATCTATTTGAAGAAGATCACTTTGCGAGAATCCCGCTTCCAACTTATCCGTTTGCTAAAGAGTTTTACTGGGTGCCTGAAAGAGAAGAGGATGCCAATGGGGATGAGAATAAAGCATGTCAGGGATTATCCAATGAAATGCCTTCATTAGTGCCACCACATACATCCGAGGTACAAGAAAAAGTGAGCCAGTCTGATAAGCTTTCCGCGATTGATGAAGAAGCTATTATGGTAGCGCCCGTTTGGGAACCACTTTGTTATGACAAGCAGCAAATGATTCCTGGGCTACATGAAAATCTCGTCATAGTCGGAGGCAATGAAACCATCTGGAATGAAATCCGAAAGCAATACCCGCATGTGCATGTGCTATCCATTCATCATGATCATTCAGTTGAGGAAATGGTCCAGAAATTTAGCCAGCTCGATCCTATCGATCATATGCTATGGATTGCACCAGAGGAGCAGTTGCCATCCCTCACAGACGACAGCATCATCGAGGGACAGGAAAAAGGGGTAATTTATCTCTTTGCAATCATCAAAAGCCTGTTAGCCCTAGGGTACGATCGTAAACAAATAGGCTGGACGGTTATTACCCAAAAAGCTCAACCTCTTCATAAATACGATGAGGTAAATCCAACCCATGCTAGTATTCACGGCTTAATGGGAACGCTGGCCAAGGAATATAGCCATTGGAAAATCCGAGTCATTGACCTAGAATCCCTAGCGAGCTGGCCCATGCAGGAGCTGTTTACCCTGCCAAGTGATGCAGACGGGAACCCTTACGTTTATCGAGAACAGCAATGGCATCAGCAGGAGCTGGTTCCTGTACGTTATAACCAGCAGGAGGAAACCCTGTATAAAACCGGTGGCGTGTATGTGGTGATTGGAGGCACCGGGGGAATTGGTGAGGTATGGAGTGAATACGTGATTCGAAAGTATGAAGCTAAGGTGATTTGGATTGGCAGAAGAGAAAAGGATGCCAATATTCAAGCAAAGATAGACCGACTAGCATCAATCGGTCCTACACCTAGCTATATCGCGGCAGATGCAACAGACCAAGAAGAGCTGTACCGAGCCTACGAAGAAATCAAACAGCAATACGGCCCCATTCATGGAATCGTCCATTCTGCCATCGTGTTACTGGATAAAAGTATAGCGAATATGGAGGAGGAAAGATTCCGAGCTGGGCTTCGTGTCAAAGTAGACGTGAGTGTGAATATAGCAGAGGTCTTTCTGGATGAGCCGCTTGATTTCGTGTTATTTTTCTCATCAATGAATTCGTTTGTCAAAGCCGCTGGACAAAGCAATTATGTAGCAGGCTGTACATTTAAGGATGCTTTTGCCAGTCAATTAGCTCTGGAATGGCCATGTGCCGTAAAGGTGATGAACTGGGGATATTGGGGAACGGTAGGTACGGTAGCATCAGAGGAGTATCAAAGACGGATGAAAAGCAGAGGGGTTGGTTCAATTGAGCCTCCAGAAGCAATGAAAGCATTAGAGGCCCTTTTAGTCGGACCGATGAACCAATTAGCGTTTGCAAAAATGACTACATCTTCTACGTGGATAAACGTTAACAAGGGACATTCTTTTGTTTTGGTGTAATAAAATTACTCTAATGAAAAAAATAGGTTTCTAGCTTATCGAATCTTGATGTGTGGAGAGATGAACATGCAAGCATTCCAACGTAAAGAAATATATGAAGAGAAACAACAAATGGAAGTAATGCAGGGATTATTGCTGAAGCTACTGATGGCTCAATTGTCAAATATGGGTTTACTCTCAAGTAATTCTCACTCTCGTTTTCAAGCGCAAACCGAATTACCGGATTTTTATGATAAATGGCTGAAGGTAAGTTTAGATTTTTTGGCTGAGGAGCAGTATATCAAACAAACGGAAGAAACATTTCACGTATGTGGCGAAGCTCTAGTGGCTCAGGAATTACTATGGAACGAGTGGGAGAGTAAGAAGCGTGAGTGGATGAAGGACAGTAGCATAAAGGCGAAGGTACTATTAGCTGAAACAATGCTACGTGCATTGCCCGATATTTTGACTGGATCAAAAAAAGCTACCGATATCATGTTTCCTCATTCCTCTATGGAACTGGTTGAGGGAATTTATAAACATAATCAGATGGCAGATTATTTTAATAATGTGCTAGCTCATACCGTCATTTCTTATGTACAGGATCAGATAGATCGCAAATCCAATATGAAGCTTCGGATATTAGAAATTGGAGCTGGTACAGGAGGTACAAGCGCTAGCGTTTTACAAACATTAACACCCTATCACGACTACATTCAGGAATACTGCTATACGGATATTTCTAAAGCGTTTCTCATGCATGGAGCAAAGGAATATGAGCTTAGCCATCCTTTTTTAACCTTTAAAATGCTAGATATCAATAAATCGGTCACCGAGCAGAAGGTAGATATAGGTGGTTATGATGTGGTCATCGCTGCCAATGTTTTGCATGCAACTCCCAACATCCATCAAACGCTAAGACATGCCAAAGCCTTGTTAAAGAAAAATGGAATCATTGTCATAAATGAAATCACAGAGAAGACATTATTTCATCATCTTACATTTGGGCTACTAGAGGGCTGGTGGCTATATGAAGATGCGAAACTGCGAATCCCAGGCTGCCCAGGGATAAGTGCAGAAGGATGGAAAAAGGCATTAACAGTAGAAGGCTTTACCTTTGTCTCATTTCCGGCTATTGATGCACAGGAGCTGGGTCAACAAATTATTTCTGCCAAAAGTGATGGACTTATACGATACAAACAAGACTTTCAAAAACAAGCAAGCACGGATCAAAAAAGAAATGAGAGAAAGCCTGCGGCATCCAACCAACAAAGAGTTGCCTCTACAGAGCATCAGGAAATCGAAGCTAAAATGCTTGATTCTGTTAGGAACACAATTATTCAAAAGCTTTCAGAGTCACTACTAATTGATGCTCACATGATTGATCAGCATGAATCGTTTTCTGATTATGGAGTAGATTCCATTACAGGGGTAAAGCTGGTACAAGCAATTAATCAAGCCTTGCATATTACATTGGATACGACTACGTTATTTGATTATAGCTCAGTCACTTTATTAGCTTCGCATATTATTGCGGAGTATCAAACGGTCATCATGCAGCCGTTATCTAAAAATATAGAACAGGATGCAACGCCAATCACGATGCTGGCAAAGGAAACAAAATATCAAGAAGATATGACTTCTCAGCTTGTTTCAATTGGCAAAGCTGAATCTGACAGTGGTGTTACAAATACAAGAAATCAAACGGATATAGCTATCATTGGTATGAGTGGGCGATTCGCAAGATCAGAAACAGTCCAAGATTTATGGAAGCATCTTGCTAGTGGCAGCGATTTAGTCGGAGAAGTATCTCGCTGGGATTTATCTCAATATGATAAGCAGGGTATGAGCGACTGTCATCAAGGCAGCTTCTTAGACCATATCGATCGGTTTGATCCACTTTTTTTCAATATCTCAGGCTCTGAGGCTGAATATATGGACCCACAGCAACGAATCTTTTTAGAAGAAACGTGGAAGGCCCTAGAGGATGCGGGATATGCTGGTGCAGGTATTCAAGGGAAAAAATGCGGCATCTACGTAGGATGCGGTGCGAATGATTACCAACAGCTACTTGGCCATAATCCACCACCGCAGGCTTTCTGGGGTACGGCTAATTCCATCATTCCGGCACGAATTGCTTACTATTTGGACTTACAGGGTCCGGCCATCGCTGTAGATACAGCATGCTCAAGCTCTCTAGTAGCCATTCATCTAGCCTGTCAGGGTTTATGGGCAAACGAAACGGAGATGGCCATAGCGGGTGGCGTATTCATCCAATCAACACCGGGAATCTATCAATTTACAAATCGTGCTGGAATGTTATCTCCTACAGGCCGCTGCTATACATTTGACGAGCGTGCTGATGGCTTTGTGCTTGGTGAAGGAGCAGGGGTGGTTATACTTAAACGACTTTCAGATGCGATAGCTGATCGTGATCATATTTATGGGGTTATTCGTGGCTCAGCTATTAATCAAGATGGAACTACCAATGGAATTACAGCACCCAGCGCGAAATCCCAGGAACGTTTAGAGCGAGAAGTATATGATACGTTTCAAATTAATCCACAGCACATCCAAATGGTTGAAGCGCATGGCACAGGAACAAAGCTTGGTGACCCCATCGAATATAGGGCGTTGACACGAGCCTTTAGCAACTATACAAATGAGAAAAATTATTGTGCAATCGGATCAATAAAAAGTAATATAGGACATTTAACCTTTGCGGCAGGGGTAGCAGGACTTATTAAAATCTTGTTGTCCTTACAGCAAAAACAAATTCCACCAACACTGCATTTTGAGAACGGTAATTCGAATATTAATTTCCAAGAAAGTCCCTTTTATGTAAATACCAAGCTTAGCAATTGGTCTGTGAAACCAAGCATGAAGCGTTGCGCCGCCATCAGCTCCTTTGGATTTAGTGGTACAAATGCACACATGGTTATTGAAGAAGCGCCATATGTAAAGAAGAGTTCTGAACTCAAACCAGGCTATGTAATCACTTTATCTGCTCGTACAGCAGATCAGCTACATCAACAGGTGAAACAACTCATCCAGTATTGTGAACATACGGATCAGATTGATTATGGCAATATGAGTTATACATTACTCATGGGAAGAAAACACTGTACTCATCGTCTAGCTTGTGTTGTGCATGAGCAGAATGAGCTGGTGGATGTCTTAAAAAAATGGATAGAAACAGGGGAAGCAACTGGGGTATATGCTTCTGTTGTCGATAAAAAGGGACAGCACGAACAAATAGCGATGAAGCAATATGGGAATCAATGCATTCAAAAAGTAAAGATTGAAACAGATGCCAATGCTTATCTAAAACATTTGTCTACCGTGGCGTCCCTGTATACGCAAGGCTATGAGTTAGAATTTGAGCCATTATTTTTACAAAATCATTATTCGAGAATCCCTCTTCCAACCTATCCGTTTGCAAAGGAGCGTTATTGGATACCAGAAGAAGAGGATAATCAGCCTAAAAATGTTGGGCCGATCAACAAGATAGTTCTTGAGCCAGTCTGGCAGGAACAACAAATCATTCAAAAAAAGCACGTACCTAATTACGATCAGCACCTTGTCATGCTTGGTGAACCATTTGCCCATTTACATGCTCAGTTAGTAGCACAATCAAATGGGATTACTTTTATCCCGTTACATTCAGATAAGACCAGGCTCGAACAAAGGTTTGAGTGTTATGCTGTAGAAGCTTTTCAAACCGTACAGCAAATGATTCAGTCCAAACCAAAAGGGAATGTTTTGATTCAAATTGTTGGCTCTTATCAAGGAGAACAGCAGGTTTTTTCTGGACTTGTAGGATTATTGCAAACAGCCAGATTGGAAAATCCCAAAATTCTTGGACAAATGATTGAAATCGAGCAAGGAGTCAGCCACACCGAACTGATTGAAAAAATAATCAATGAAAAGCAATATCCTGAAGACAGGCATATTCGATATGAAAAAGGCAAACGGTGGGTCGCTAGTTGGAAGGAACGCGAAGACGTAGCGAAAGCCGTTATGATTCCTTGGAAGGATCAGGGCGTCTATCTTATAACGGGTGGAGCTGGCGGAATAGGCCTTATTTTTGCAGAAGAAATTGTGCAAAAAAGCAAAAATGTAACGTTAATTCTCACTGGCAGGTCTGAATGGAAGGAAGAGAAAACAGCGAAGTTACAGGAACTGCAATCATTAGGTGCCAAAATTATTTATATACAAGCTGATATGACGAAGAAAGATCAAGTAGAGAACTTGGTTACACAAATTAAGGAACAGATTGGAAGTCTACATGGGATTATTCATAGTGCGGGAATCATTCAAGATAATTATATTTTGAAGAAAAATACGGATGAGGTAATAAACGTCCTTTCTCCCAAAGTAGCAGGAACCATTTACTTGGATGAAGCTACCCAAGACATTCCATTGGATTTCTTCCTTTTATTTTCATCCATGTCAGGGGCTATAGGCAATCCCGGACAAGCAGATTATGCGATGGGGAATGCGTTTATGGACAACTACGCTGAGTATCGGAATCAACTGGCGTATGCAGATCAGCGTAAGGGTCTGACCTACTCCATTAACTGGCCGCTTTGGAAGGAAGGCGGTATGCATGTTGACCTGGAAACGGAAAAAATGTTACGGAATAGTACCGGTATGATTGGGATTGAATCTAAAACTGGCATTGAAAATATCTATCAAATGTTTACAGCTAAAAGGAATAGATTGGTGTTTTTACAGGGAGATGTGCCTAAGCTCAGGTCTTATTTTACGACAAAGCAAGCGATGAAAATGGAGACTACAATGAAGCAAGCTGTTGCTCAGATCGATAAGGCTGTTCTAGAGGAAAGAACCCAGATGAAATTGAAAAGTCTGCTTGGGGAACAGTTGAAGATAAGTGTTGACCAAATTAATGCTTTCGAGACTTTAGATCAATATGGAATTGATTCACTGGTCATTATGGAGCTGAATCAAAAGCTGGAAGGCATTTTTGGGGAATGCTCAAAAACGATTTTCTATGAATATCAAACCGTACAAGAATTAACGCAATATTTTACTCAACAATATCTGGAACAGTGTCTGGAATGGACAGGATTAGCTCAGACACGGAAGATTGAGACACAGATACCAGCACCAGACCAAGGTATGATAAAAGAATTACCGAGTCAACAAATCACTAGTAATCAAATAAAACAATTACTTAGCTATGTGCCCATGGAGCAAAACACGCCAGATCAGCTTGAACCGATTGCGATCATTGGCATGAGTGGTCATTATCCGCAGGCAAGCACTTTGCAACAATTCTGGCATAACCTTGCTCAGGGAAAGGATTGTATCGTAGAAATCCCGGAGGAGCGCTGGTCAACGGAAACGTTCTATGATCCGAATCGAAAAGACGCTTTTGCTAAGGGAAAAAGCTATTGCAAATGGGGTGGCTTTCTCCAAGATTTCGCTAGCTTTGATCCTTTGTTCTTTTCTATCTCACCTCGTGAAGCAATGAATATGGACCCGCAGGAACGTGTATTCATTCAGACTTGCTGGGAAGCTCTAGAGGATGCAGGATATACCAAGGAGCTACTAGCATCGCGACATAAGGGACGAGTGGGTGTATTTGCTGGCGTTACGAAGACAGGGTTCCAGTTATACGGTCCACCGCTATGGGAGCAGGGGGAGGAGTTATTTCCGTATACTTCATTTAGTTCTATTGCAAATCGAGTATCGTATTTACTTAACCTAAAAGGCCCAAGCATGCCAATCGATACGATGTGTTCCTCCTCTCTAACAGCTATACACGAAGCGTGTGAGCATATTCGTCATGGAGCATGTGACATGGCTATAGCCGGCGGGGTTAATCTATATTTACATCCATCTACTTACATTCAATTATGTGGCCAACAAATGCTTTCTGCAAAAGGAAAATGCAAAAGCTTTGGACAAGCTGCCGATGGTTTTGTTCCTGGGGAAGGGGTAGGTGCGGTTTTATTAAAGCCTCTTTCAAAAGCTCTTGAAGATGGTGATCAGGTTCATGCCTTAATCCGTGCAACGAGTATTAATCATGGAGGGAAAACCAATGGGTATACAGTACCAAATCCAGTAGCCCAGGGTGAGCTTGTACGAGAAGCAATGGAGAAAGCAGGTATAGATGCTCGAACGATCAGTTATATCGAAGCTCATGGCACTGGGACGGAATTAGGAGACCCAATAGAGATTACAGGCCTTCAGCAGGCCTTTAGTAAAGATACGCAAGATACGAACTTCTGTGCAATTGGCTCTGTGAAGAGTAATATTGGTCATTTAGAGGCCGCAGCAGGTATAGCAGGGGTAACAAAAATTATTCTTCAAATGAAGCATCAGCAGCTAGTTCCAAGTTTGCATGCCCAGGAATTAAACCCAAATATCAATTTTGCCAAAACTCCCTTCACGGTTCAACAAACGCTCAGTGAATGGAAGAGACCTGTCATCGAAATAAATGGGGTAGCCCAAGAATGCCCCAGGATTGCGGGTATATCATCCTTCGGAGCGGGAGGAGCAAATGCACATGTAATCGTGGAGGAATTTATCCCACACGAAGAAGCTCAATCTAGCGATTCACACGACAACCATCCTGTCATCATTGTTCTTTCTGCCAAGAATGAAGAACGCTTGAAGGAGCAGGGTAACCAATTATTGGCTGCACTTCAGGAGCAAGCCTATACCGATCGCGATTTGCCACATATAGCGTATACGTTACAAACAGGAAGAGAGGCAATGGAAGAACGTCTAGGAATGATTGTGGAATCTATCGGTGAGCTTGAAGAGAAGCTTAGGGGCCTGTGTAATAATCAAGCGAATATAGAAAATGTGTACCAAGGGCAAGTGAAACAAAATAAAGAGACAGTATCTATCTTTCTTGCCGATGAAGAATTACAAGAGGCAGTTCAAAAGTGGATAGAGCGTAAAAAATATGCAAAATTACTACGCTTATGGGTAAAGGGCTTGAATATAGACTGGAACGAATTATATCGAGAAAATAAGCCCCGGAGAATAAGCTTGCCCACCTATCCTTTTGCCAAAGAACCATATTGGATTTCTCCATCTCGCAAGGGTTCAGCATCTACCTTTGTAAAGGCCTTAACGGAATCAAGTCATCACAGCAAAATAACATCACATGCGGCTTGCTTTGTCACAAAGCATTGGAAGCTAGCTAGCGTAAATAAAACGAAGGAATTACATGGAACCATTGCCATTTTAACAACGAATGAAACAGAGGCGCTAGCGAAGCGAATCTCCGAACGTATTACAAATACACGAATCATAAATATGCATGAAATGCCACGAAAGCTAGACCAATCACAAGAAGAGTGGAAAAAATATGCGGGTATTATTGATCTAGCTGGATGTGGCGCTGCAAATCAGACCGATATGAGTTGGTTATTTACACTTCAACATATAATCGGGCTAGGAAAAAAAGAAGCTATCGTGCTTTTATGTGTCACAAAAGGACTGGAATCCTTTAAAAATGGCTCAATAAATGTAGCAGGAGCTTCACGCGTTGGATTGTATCGTACGTTACAAAGTGAATACAGCTATGTTTGTTCAAGACACATGGATGTAGAACGACATCTTGAGGATCATGTGCTAGCAGATCAAATCGTCGAGGAGCTATTTGCAGAAAGTCAGGATGTGGAGGTTTGTTACCGGGATGGACAGCGATACCGTGCTTATCTGGATGTAGAACACAGCCAAATGGAAAATAGTCAAAAGCAGAATTTCCCGTCTACCCATGTGTTATGGATTACAGGAGGAACAAGAGGACTCGGATTATTATGTGCAAGGCATTTTGTGGAAAACTATGGTGTGAAGCAAATTGTGCTAACTGGGCGGGAATCGCTGCCGCCGCGGGAAGCATGGGATTTATATAAGGAACAACAATCATCTACAGCTCATAAAATTAGAACCATTGAACAATTGGAACAGTTAGGAGCCCAAATCCAAGTATTGTCCATAGCTTTATCAGACAAGGATGAGGTACGCAGTAGTGTAGAGAAAGTGAAACGCACGATGGGGCCAATAGGCGGGGTTATTCATTGTGCGGGCTCTGTAGATCTAGAAAACCCGGCATTTATTCGAAAATCCTTAGAAACAATCAATCAAGTGCTAGAACCTAAGATTCAAGGATTAAACATACTCTACAACAGTCTCAAAGAAGAGCCATTACAATTCTTTGTATTGTTTTCATCCGTTTCTGCCATTGTTCCTAGCTTAGGAGCGGGTCAAAGCGATTATGCGATGGCGAATGCCTATATGGACTATTTTAGTGAAGCTCATGCTCATTCCTGCCCAATTGTGAGCATTCAATGGCCAAGCTGGAAAGAGACCGGTATGGGAGAAGTGAAAAGTAGCGCTTATGAACAATCTGGAATGCTCAGTATGACAAATCAAGAAGGGCTTTCCCTCCTAGATCAGATTTTAGCTAATAAGCTGGGACCGGTTATTCTTCCCGCTATGATTCAAGAGGCAATTTGGAAGCCAGAAACGCTTATGCAAACACAGAAAAAAGCTACTGGTGAACAGCATGCTCAGGGAAAGCAAGAAATCCTGACTAACGAGGAATTTGCTCACGACGAGCTAATGCAGAAAACTCAAGCGTGGCTACTCGCCTTATTTTCAAAGGAATTCATGCTAGATGCTTCCCAGTTGGATGCTGATAGCCTATTTCAAGAATATGGCATGGATTCTATCTTATTAGCACAAATTATTACGAAAATGGATCGTGAATTAAAGGTTGTGGCCTTAGATCCTTCTATCCTGCTGGAATATCCAACAATAGGACGTCTGGCTGCCTATTTGATCGAAACCTACCCAGATGTAGTAGCGACATTATTCTCAATCAAAAGAAAAAAGACTCATGTAACACCTATGATTGAACATAAGCGCGTCGCAGAATCAGAACGATCCGATGTAATCGATGAACATGAAAATAAGCTGAATCATACGGATAAAATTGCTGTCATCGGCATAGCTTGTCATTTTCCAGATGCGAAGAATGCAAGAGAATATTGGGCAAATATAATGGCGGGAAAGGACAGTATTCGTGAAATACCAAAATCTCGTTGGGATAGTAAAAAGCTACACACCTTACACGATTACACCGAAGGAAAAACGAAAAGGAATTGGGGAGGCTTCTTAGATTCAATTGAGGATTTTGATCCTGATTATTTCCATATCTCAAAATCCTTAGCCACCCAAATTGATCCATTGCAACGACAATTGTTAGAGGTGAGTGCAGAAGCGCTTCTTGATGCTGGTTACAAGGAAAAGGAACTGTGGAATAAGCAAGTAGGAGTTTTTGTAGGTTCGAGAGCTAGCAATTTTTCTCAAAAGCTGGATCAAAGCACGAAGGATACCATTGTGGGGACCGGGCAAAACTTCATTGCAGCGCATTTAGCCCATGTATATAACTTTAAAGGACCTAACATGGTGATTGACACGGCTTGCTCAAGTTCATTAACAGCTATTCATCTTGCTGTAAGAAGCATTCAAAATAAAGAGAGTGAGCTTGCTTTAGCAGGGGGAGTAGACATTCTATTAGATGAATCACCTTATCTTGCTATGAGTGCAGCTAATGTATTATCCCCGGATGGGCGTTGCAAAACCTTTAGCGCCGAAGCCGATGGAATAGGTCTAGGAGAAGGCTGCGGAGTCCTCATTTTAAAGCCTCTACAGCAAGCCATCCGAGATAACAATAAAATTTATGGCGTGATTGAGGGCTCAGCGATTAATAATGATGGCAACACAATGGGCATTACAACTCCAAATCCAGAGGCGCAGAGAGAATTGATTGAAAAAGCGATTGTAGATGCAAAAATAAACCCTGAGACCATAAGCTATGTGGAAACACATGGTACTGGCACTTTAATTGGAGACCCGATTGAATTAAAAGCTTTGACCCAAGTATTTAAGCAGCACACGATGCAAAAGCAATTTTGTGGTGTGGGCAGTGTGAAAAGTAACATCGGGCATTTGATGAGTGCTGCAGGGGTAGCCAGTTTTATTAAGGTATTGCTATCGCTTGTTCATGAGGAGCTTCCTGCCACCTTGCATTGTGAACACCCGAATCCACGTTTTCATTTTGAGGAATCACCATTTTTTATCGTGCAGGAGCCAATGAAATGGACAAGTAAATATGCTGTTTTGCGAGCAGGAATTAGTGCGTTTGGATTGGGCGGAAACAATGCTCATATCATTGTGAGTAATGAAGGTATTCCCCGAACACATCGAGTACCTCTGGAAAGTATCAATCCAAACCTATTATTCCAAAGAAGAAGATACTGGCCAGAAGGAAGGCTAGAGGCAGTTAATATAGGAGAACATGAACAAAATAACAAACGAACCGAGGAAAACCTTGCCTATTATAAGCCGATCCGAGTGGAGCGTAGGGGAGAATAAATGAGATGAAGCAAACACAAGTACAAGAGACTTTTTTACAGCGATTGTATCATAGTCACTATTTAGTACAAGATCACCGTGTTCATGGCATTTGTGCCGTTCCAGGCTTAGCTCTCATGGATATGGTTTATCGTGTAGCGGTTCTGTATGTCGATAAACAGCCTATAGAGTTAAGACAGGTTTTGTTCAAGCAGCCTATCGTGACATCAGAGGATTTTGACAAGAATATTTATGTTACGTTTACACCTATTGATTCTTACTGGAAAGTGACGATCACCAGCCAAAAAATAAAAGATGACGTGATTATTGATCAGCAAATGGAAGTAAACATGGAATGCTTTATGTATGTCATGAATAATAGGAATAACTCCCAAGCATTCGATGTGCAAGCCTTCATGAAGCAATCCACCAAGCAGTGGGATATGGATCAAATGTACGATTTAGTGCGAAAGACGAAAATCTTCCATGATACTTTCATGAAAACGGAAGGCACGGTGTATCAATGGAAGAATCAGGAATTAATGGAGCTTAGACTTAGTAGCCTAGCAGAATCCTACCTCGATCAATTTTATGCCCATGCCGCTTTTTTAGATGGATCATGTTTAGCTGGAGCGTCTTTTATGGTGACGGGGATGCAATACAATATTTTTCAAGAGAATACGCCTTATATACCATTTATGCTTGAACGGTTTTGTATCTATAAGCCTTTGCCAAATAAGGTTTATACGTACACCGAGCAGACAAAAACGCAAGAAAAGATATCATCTGCCCCAGATATTGTATCTCGTGATATTACTATTTTTAATGAAGGAGGTGATATATTAGCCGAATATAATACATTCACTGTAAAACGAGTTAGGGAGCCACAGCTTATAAAAAAATTAACAGAAACACGCTCCCTGCATATTAGTGACATCGCAAAGACTCATTCCATTGCGCATGCAGTTGAACAGAGTGAGATGATACAGCCAACAAAGACCATCCACCAAGGAAGAGAGAGTCCTCAACTAGCCTCTATTCAAAGATATTTACAGCAGGAAATAGCAGACGTGCTGAAAATACATGCAGAGAGCGTGCAAACGAACACAGGCTTTTATGAGCTGGGACTAGATTCTACGCAATTACTAGGGCTTGTAAAGGTCCTGGAGAACAAAGTAAAGACAGCTCTGTACCCGACGCTGCTATTCGAATATTCGACAGTAGAACGTCTATCGCAATATTTGCTAGATCATTTTGAACCAGTTTTTGTGACAAAACATGGTACCGCTAAACCGTCAGAATCACGTGCGGATTTGATCCACTCATACCTACAACAAGAAATCGCCTCCGTACTACAAACAAATCCTAAAGACATCCCGTTGCATACAGGCTTTTATGAATTAGGATTAGACTCAACACATTTACTAAGTCTTGTCAAAGTCTTGGAGAAAAAGGTAGATGCACCCCTCTATCCAACTCTATTATTTGAATATTCAACAGTCGCCAAGCTGTCTGAATATTTGCGGGAAAATTGGGGAGAAGCTTTTATAGCGGAAGCTAAAGTGGATACAAAAGAAATAGCTGTGTCGCCTCTGTCGAGCAAATTACAAGCTGAGCAAGCTACCGTGCTTTATTTTAATCGACACTGGAAAAAGCTAGGGCTCAAGGAAGCTCGTTCTTCCGCTATCAGTCGCAAGCAAGTTGTTCTTTTATTTCATGATGATAGGGACCTACAAGCTGAATTGAAGCGACATATGCAGCGTGAGAATGTGTTTGCCTTGAAATCCGATGGGGTGGACCTGATTGATCAATTTCAAGCTAAGTGCAAGGAATGTCTTCTGCACATTCAGGAACTGTTACAGCAAAAACCGGTAACGGACATTCTCATTCAGATTGTCGCTGGTTCAGGTGAAGTAGATCAATACGCTGAAGCTTTAGAAGGAATGCTCAGGACAGCCTACCTAGAACAACCAAAAATACACAGTCAAATCATTCATTTTGAGAATTTGAATAAGACGCCTGCACATGAAATCGCAGTCTTGCTGGAAAAAGAGGCACGTTGCCACGATGAAGGGGTAGCTAGCATTCAGTATCGTGGTAGGGACTTAAGCCGGTATGTTTATCAGCTAAGAGAAATGACTCCTAGATCTACCCACCGATCTCATTATGTCATGGAGCATGGTGTATATGTTATTACAGGCGGCTTAGGTGGCTTAGGGTATTTAATCGCCAGTCATCTGGCACAGCAGGGGGGTATCAAGCTTGCTTTATTGGGACGTTCCCGGTTGGATCAAAAGAAACAGCAACAGATCTATCGCTTAATGGAAATGGGAGCGGAAGTACGTTATATAGAAGTAGACTTATGCATACAGGCAGACACGGCTCAAGCTTTTCAGTCTATTAGAGAAGAGCTTGGACCGATCACAGGTATTTTTCATTGTGCTGGCGTGATTCAAGACCGATTACTGCTTCATAAGGATTCCAATGATTTGCAAGCTGTGCTCTCACCAAAATGGAACGGAACGTGGAATGTAGATCGGGCCACCGAGGATGATGAATTGGAATATTTCGTTCTCTTTTCATCAGTTTCAGCCATTATGGGAAATGTAGGCCAAGCTGATTATGCTTGTGCCAACGCATCTATGGATTTGTTTGCCCTACAGCGACAGGAACTGGTCAATAGCGGCAAGAGATGCGGCCAAACCTTTACGATTAACTGGCCACTATGGGCAGACGGTGGAATGCAGCTTCAGGAAGACCTGTTACAAATGATGAGTGCTTCAACAGGGTTATCTGTATTGCCAAGTACCGAAGGATTAGTAGCACTGGACCATATCTTATCACAACACAGCACGCAAACGATCGTGTTATATGGTGAGGAGCGTGCTATTAGGAGCCAAATTCAAAAGCTAAACGCATTGCGTGCAGAACAAGAGGAAGAAACAGCTAGTGTCATAACGAGAATATGCTGTGATCATGTTACTTTTCCAGAAGATTTGAAAACCTACTGGAAAAACATGAAAGCTGGACAGCCGATCAGTAGACATCCATCAACTATCACAGAGGTTCAGTCATTGAGAGAACAAGAAAATGATATCCTGCATGTACTAATTCGCACGCAAACCTCCCGACAGATTGAAGTGGTTATCTGTGGAAAAGGGAAAAAAACGGTTCTGTTATTCTGCGGTTTCGGTTTAACTGCTTCTCAATGGTACTACCAAATAAAGGAACTGCGAGAGGACTGTCAATTCATTATTATCCACCCACCAGGGGTCGGTTTAAGTGAAGATAACGGCGATCTTACGTTTCAGGGTATTTCAAATACGGTTTGTGAGGTATTAGATATCTTACAAATACCTTCTCCTCTTTATGTGGTGGGAACTTCCTGGGGAGGAATGCTTGCCCAGACCTTTGCAGCGAAATTCCCTGAAAAGGTTGTTTCCTTAGCATTGGTAACAAGTTTCTGCGACATGAATCAATTATGGGATGAACAATCCTTAAAGGATGCCTTTGCACTTGATTTCTATGTGAATTATCGACAAGGTGCGTATGAACTGATTCAAGACAGCAAATTTGTAAATCCAGTTGCCTTCCAATATAACGAGATCGAAAGACAAGGTAAATTAAATACCTACAAAATCCTGGGAGATATTACTGTGCCAACATTGATCGTATCAGCGAAACGCGACATCATGGGCTTTTATTCTCAAACAAATCAATTAGTAACAAAAATTCCGCAAGCTACGTTAGTCGAGATCAACGGTGGTCATGGATGTAATATCACTCATTACGAGGAGTTTAATCGCATTCTACTTCAGTATTTACAAGAACATGAATAGGGGATGGTTACATTGGTGAAAAAAACGGTGATTAAAACGTATCCGTTATCAAAAGTGCAGAGTGTATTTTATCAACATTATGCCCTGCTTCCTGATTCCTATGGAAACAATGAAAAAATCCTTTACCGGATACATTCCAAGATCAATATAGATGTCATGAAGGAAGCCTTCTTACAGGTGATCAAGCGACATGAAATGTACCGTACCAATTTTCTCATGGAGGAGGAGCCGGTGCATAAAGTATATGAGGAAGCGATTCTGGATTTTGAAGTGGTGGATGCTAGCGGTTGGTCACAAGAGCTTGTAACACAATTTTTAAGTGAGGAAACCTACCGCCCCTTTCAATTGGAAGAAAATCCTCCCTTTCGAATTAGATTGTTCCGCTTTTCAGAGGATGATTTTATCTTGCTTTTAGTGTGGCATCATGTTGCTGTAGACGGCTGGTCTGCTTCTCTTACAATCGATGATTTTGGATTATTATACAAGAGTTTATTGGAAGGAAAGGAATGTGAGCTTACTCCGATCAGAAAACAGTTTTCAGACTTTGTTGCAGCCCAAAACGAAATGTTGGAAAGTCCAGCAGGTGAAAGACAGCGTTTATTTTGGAAAGAAAAGCTGTCAGGGGAGCTTCCTGTCCTGAAGCTTCCAGCAGATCGAGATTTTCCACAGGTTCGTACGTATAAAGGAGGGACGGTATCGTTTCGTCTTGAGAAAACAGTAAGCGATCAAGTTTTTGCTTATTGTCAACAGAATGAGACGACCCTTGATCGAGTTCTGCTCTCCTTATATTTCGCGTTTTTACATGGTTATTCACAGCAAGAAGAAATCGTAATTGGAACACCTAGGTATGGACGTGCATCGACAAGCTATTATAATACGTGTGGTGTTTTTGTCAATCTAATTCCATTGCGATTGAAAATGCCGAAAAATGCCACGTATGCTGAGCTGGTGCATTTTGTTGATGAACAAATTAAACAATGTCTGGATTATCAAGATTTTCCTATGACGCTTATGATGGAAGAGCAGGATATCAAAACAGGTTTAACTCCCTTGTTTCAAACCTGCTTCTCCATTCAAAAATGGCCTAGACAAAACACAACGTTTCATTTTGGGGATTCCACACACGAGATCAATTTACATGGATTACAAATGAGCCACTACTATACAGAAAAGAAAATCTCAAAGTTTGATCTTGCGCTGTATGTGGAAGAAGATCGTAAGAAAGGCATTTTACCTATCTTTGAATATAATGCTGATATTTTTGATAAAAAAACGATAGAGAAGCTAAGTCGTATTTTCATAACATTCATCACTTCGGTTATGGAAGATGATCAGGTGAAAATTTCCACCTTGTGCTCATACCTTCAAGCGGTTGAGAAATAGAGAAGAAACCAGATACACATAGAGAGGATAGGTTGAAAATGAGTCAAGTAGCCCTTTTCGAACAAAAGCTGATGCTACATGGAAAGCATACACTTCTATTAAATGGAAATGATCTGACCATAACAGATGTAGCCCAGATGGCGAAAGGTACCTCTGAAGCATTTACTTTTCACATTTCAGAAGAAGCGAACAAAAGAATCGAAGAGTGCAACGAGCTAAAACATGAAATTATGAATCAGCAGTATCCCATTTATGGGGTTACGACTGGCTTCGGGGACAGTGTACACAGACAAATTTCTGGTGAGAAAGCATGGGATTTGCAACGAAATTTAATTAGATTTCTATCGTGTGGGGTTGGTCCAGTAGCAGATGAGGCTGTGGCAAGGGCAACTATGCTCATACGCACGAATTGTTTGGTGAAGGGCAATTCAGCAGTACGATTGGAGGTCATTCATCAACTCATAGCGTATATGGAACGGGGAATTACACCAATTATTCCTGAACGCGGATCGGTTGGAGCGAGTGGTGATTTAGTTCCGTTAAGCTATCTTGCCTCTATATTAGTTGGGGAAGGAAAAGTTCTGTATAAAGGGGAGGAGCGTGAGGTAGCAGAAGCACTTGGAGCCGAGGGACTCGATCCTTTGACTTTGGAAGCCAAGGAAGGACTTGCTTTAGTAAATGGGACCTCTTTTATGTCTGCCTTTGCTTGTCTGGCTTACGCGGATGCAGAAGAAATCGCATTTATAGCCGATATTTGTACGGCGATGGCTTCAGAAGCATTGCTTGGAAACCGAGGACACTTTTATTCATTCATTCATGAACAAAAACCACACCTTGGACAAATGGTAAGTGCGAAAAATATTTATACCCTGCTAGAAGGCTCTCAATTATCTAAAGAATATTCACAAATTGTAGGGAATAATGAAAAATTGGATTCAAAGGCCTATTTAGAATTAACACAAAGCATCCAGGATCGCTATTCGATCCGTTGCGCTCCCCATGTTACTGGCGTGCTGTATGACACATTAGATTGGGTGAAAAAATGGCTAGAGGTGGAAATTAATTCAACGAACGATAATCCTATCTTTGATGTGGAAACACGTGACGTTTACAATGGGGGAAATTTTTATGGCGGTCATGTTGTACAAGCTATGGATTCACTTAAAGTAGCAGTTGCAAATATTGCAGATTTACTAGATCGACAATTGCAACTGGTGGTCGACGAAAAATTCAATAAGGATTTGACCCCCAATTTAATTCCGCGTTTTAACAGTGACAATTACGAGATCGGCTTGCATCATGGATTTAAGGGTATGCAAATTGCAAGCTCAGCCCTAACGGCGGAGGCTTTAAAGATGAGTGGTCCAGTAAGTGTATTTTCACGTTCTACAGAAGCCCATAATCAGGATAAGGTGAGTATGGGCACAATTTCTTCACGAGATGCACGTACCATTGTTGAATTGACCCAACATGTAGCGGCAATTCATCTCATCGCCCTTTGTCAGGCATTAGATTTGCGTGATAGTAAAAAAATGTCTCCCCAAACAACAAAGATTTACAATATGATCCGCAAGCAAGTACCCTTTGTAGAACGTGATAGGGCATTGGATGGAGACATTGAGAAAGTTGTCCAGCTTATCCGCTCTGGAAATCTAAAGAAAGAAATTCACGATCAAAATGTGAATGACTAGCTGACGAAAGTTATTTCAAATAGAGGAATTTGTAAGACTTCCCAGCAAGTTTGGGAAGTCTTTTATTAGTAGCCGGACTTGCAAAGGGAATCGAATTTCTCATATGATACAAGGGCATTATATTTTTTAACAAATAGAAATTAGGTGAATAATTATGATGAAGCACATTTCAACGGTAGGGGTATACGTAGAAGACCAACAAAAAGCACTAGCTTTCTGGACAGAGAAAGTAGGATTTACTGTATATGCTAACTTTCCTATGGGGCCTAAAGCAACATGGTTGGAAGTAGGTCCCGAAAATGCCCAGACACGCCTCGTTCTTTATCCAAAAGCAATGATGAAAAACTGGGCAGAGTTAAAGCCATCCATCGTATTTGAATGTGACGATATTTATAAATTGTATGAAGACCTGCAAGCAAAGGGAGTAGACGTTGATAAACCGAATGAAATGGAATTTGGCATCTTTTGCTTTTTCAGAGACGAGGATGGCAATCAATTCGGTTTAAAACAGCCAAAATAAGTAATGCCTGAATGAAAGCGAACCCAAGGAAAAAGTGGGTTCGTTTTTTCTTTATTAAAAATCCTTTGACAAGTAAACGCTTTCAAATTACAATTGTAATCAACTAGAACAAATGTAATGAGGTGAGCGATGATGGGCTTGTGGGGAGCACTTCTATTCTTTTTCATTGGGATGTGGCTTTGCCAAATTTACTTTACGCTTCGTCAGGTGAAACATTATCGTCAAAGCATAGATGAAATGAAACAACAACGTGCTGGTTTTCTAGGAGTTGGAGTGCAGAAAAACAGATTGTCGATCGGCTCTGTCGTCATACTTACTACGCATCCAGATGGATCTATTACTAGATGCAAGAGAATGACGGGGGTTACTGTTTTTGCTACCTTCAAGGAAGTACCTGAGCTAATCGGGAAGACGCTAGAAGATTGTTACCCTGCTACTCCAGTTACACCAGAAGAAAAAGCGCTACAAATAGCGATTCAACAGATTGACCTACAACGAAAACAACTACAGAGAGCAAAAACCGCATTCCCTTCCGCAACAGCTATGGAAGGCGACACTAAGTCAATACCTACATTGATTACACCTATAACACCTAGATAGATTTTTACCCAGCTTCAACTTTACAAATACAATAGTGATTCATACTTGGGTCGTGGGCCGAGTACATGCAAAAAGGATGCATGACTCGGCCTGTTTTTTCATCTTCAAGGGTAAAAAGCTCGGTTACTCCGAGTAACTCATTTAACTGTGAGGGGGTATGGCTATGGATTTCCTTATCCATCTGGCTGAAGGGTTTATTGGAATGTTTAATGAAGGGGGGAAAACATTTATTGGTTTTGTAACAGGGATCATTCCTACGCTAGTTTGTCTGATTACAGCAGTAAACGCATTACTTAAATTTTGCGGTGAGGAGCGAATTGCACGCTTTGCACAAAAGTGTACAGGAAATATTGTGTTACGCTACACGGTGTTTCCCATTATGGCGATGTTTTTCTTAACGAATCCAATGGCATATACCTTTGGACGCTTCTTGAAGGAAGAACAGAAACCAGCTTTTTATGATTCCGCCGTCTCGATGTGTCATCCGATTACGGGTATGTTTCCGCATGCGAACCCTGCTGAGTTATTTGTTTATATGGGAATTGCCACAGGCATTCAGCAATTAGGCTACACACTGGGACCAATCGCCATTCGCTTTTTCATCGTTGGTGCAATCGTGATCTTAATTCGAGGCGTATTGACGGAGTATATCACTAAGATGATGCTAAAACGCAAAGCTCAACAAGCAAGTGTATAGAAGCTGAAAAGGAGGGAGCGGAAATGCAAAACTACCGTGCTGTTCATATTGTCAAAGGCTCTGGCGGCTGGGGTGGTCCACTGACCATTTTACCAACCCATGAAAAGAAATATATCGCTTGCGTAACCGGAGGGGGTATCCATCCTGTAGCGAACAAAATTGCTCAGTTGACTGGTGGTATTGCTGTTGATGCGTTTAACAATAAGGTGGAACCAGATGAAATGGCTTGCGTGGTCATTGATTGTGGTGGAACGGCTCGTTGCGGTGTATATCCCCGCTTAAACGTCATGACTGTCGACATCACGGCCACCTCACCATCTGGACCGCTCATTCAATTTATTAAAGAAGAGATTTTTGTATCTGGTGTACGTGAACAGGATATCATGGAAGCCGAAACAGCAGAGCAAGAAACAAAAGGAGCCTTGGTAGCAGAGAAAGGAATCACAGAAACGGATACAGCTCAGGCTTCATTGTCTCTAACAGGTAAAAGCGCGAAGGAATTAAAGGAGGAAGCCAAAACCAGAGTAGCTGAGATGAAAGCCACCAAACAACCTACTATCATCGAAAAAATTGGGCGTGTGATGGGAGGCATCGTCAATGTTTTTTATCAGGCTGGCCGTGAAACAATTGAACAGGTTATTAAAAATATATTACCGTTTATGGCATTTGTAAGTACACTGATCGGCATTATCACCTATTCCGGTATTGGAGATATGATTGCACGATTTGTTTCTCCTCTTGCTGGTAATCTAGTAGGGCTATTGTTATTGTCAATCATTGCGGCTCTGCCGTTTTTATCCCCAGTTTTAGGGCCAGGTGCGGTGATTGCTCAAGTGGTTGGTGTTCTCATTGGGGTAGAAATCGGTCGAGGAAATATTCCACCACAGCTTGCTTTACCAGCGCTATTTGCTATCAATCCACAGGTAGGATGTGATTTCGTCCCAGTAGGACTTACTTTGGGAGAAGCCGAGACGGAAACAATCGAGGTTGGCGTGCCAGCGGTTTTAATTTCCCGCTTATTTACAGGTCCTCTTGCTGTTGTGATTGCTTATTTATTCAGCTTTGGACTTTATTCAGAATAAGTAATCCATTTGTGTGTGGGATAAAAAATACGCAGGGAGTATTCGTGAAGGAGAGAAACCAATGACAACATTGCTAGAAGTAAAAGCCACCAAAATTGGCGAATTAGTCGAAAGCTTTCTAACAGAGCGTACGCTGATTATTTTTGATGATAATGTTCCAGACGAATTGCACGATATCGCTGTTCTACACACCAAAGCGGATTTGTTTGCACCTGTACAAGCAGGCGATTTTCTGGTTGTTGGAGATAGAAAGTATAGGATTGCAGCAGTCGGAGCAACAGCTAATGAAACACTTCAAAGCATGGGTCACTGTACACTTAGGTTTGATGGAGAGCCTACCCCAGAGTTACCGGGTACCATCCATGTGGAAGAGAATGAGTTGCCGATTCCTGCTATTGATACGGTCATTGCTTTTGTACGTTACTAAAAATCCGTTCCTACAAAATTAAAGGGGAGAAGTAAGATGCTAAACATCAATCGGAAACTAGCTGAATTGGCAAAAGACGGAGGCTCTATCAAGGTAGGTTTGGTCGGGGCAGGGCAAATGGGGCGCGGGCTGATTTCTCAAATTGAGTCGATGAAAGGCATGCGAGTGGTTGCTACAGCCGATATTGCGCCAGAAAATGCAGTGAATGCGTACAAAAAGGCTGGGGTGGGAGATACCGACATTTATGAAACGCAAGATAATGATAAAGCAGATCAAGCCATCAACCGAGGAAGCGTAGTTGTCACGAAGGATGCCTCTCTGATAGCTAGTCTCAAGGAAGTAGACGTGATCGTTGATGCGACAGGGGTTCCTACTATCGGCGCTAAAATGGCATGGGATGGTATTATGAATCAAAAACATGTAGTGATGTTAAATGCGGAAGCAGATGTGACTGTTGGCCCGCTCCTTTCAAAAATGGCTAGAGCCGCAGGGCTGGTCTATACAGGGACAGCAGGGGACGAGCCTGGATGTATTATGGAATTGCATGATTTTGCAGATGCATTAGGATTTGAGATTGTGGCGCTTGGAAAGGGAAAAAACAATCAAGTAAATTACTTTGCAAATCCGGACACGGCGCGTGAGGAAGCGCTCCAAAAAGGTGCTAGTCCGAAGATGATTGCTTCTTTCCAGGATGGAACCAAGACGATGGTCGAGATGACATGTGTAGCCAATGCTACTGGTTTTATTCCTGATATACCAGGTATGCATGGAGTAAAATCAGGAGTGAGAGAATTGCCGGACATTTTCCGATTACAAGAGCATGGCGGTATTTTACATCAGCATAAGATCGTAGAGTATGTGGATGGAATTGCTCCAGGTGTGTTTGCAATCATTACTTCTGATAAAGAAGAAGTACACCATGAAATGCGATATCTCAAAATGGGGAATGGCCCACATTATGTATTGTATCGCCCGTATCACCTGTGTAGTTTAGAAACACCGCTTTCGGTAGCCAAAGCTTATTTAGATCAAGAGCCAACCATTATACCGTATTATGGCTCTGTAGCTGAAACCGTGGCGGTAGCTAAAAAAGATTTGCTGCCCGGTGACGCATTAGATTGTATCGGTGGATTCACGGCATTTGGCAGGATCGTGACAGCTACGGATAAACAGCGGATGAATGCATTGCCGATTGGTTTAATTGGTCCGCACATCCGTCTGAAAAGAATCGTAAAACAAGGTGACTATATTACGTATGACGACGTAGAGTTTATGGAGGAAAACATAATTTTACATCTGCGAAGAATGATGGATGCACAGATGTAAGGAAAGTCTCTAAAATGCCCGTGGCCCAAGAGGAGCTGCGGGCATTTATATTGAAAAGGTACTAGCTTTTGCCAGTTATAAGTCGTTTGGTCCAATTCTCTCGACTATACTGCAAAAGAAAGGCAGTCGGCAATATGGTTCCTGTTGCGTGTCCCTTTGTGTTATTTTTCCATTAGAGTGAAATTGTTTATAAATGCTTTAGAAGGCTCTTCCATAAGTAAAGTAACCTCCTTGCTTTGGAGATCGTATCGATAAACGCCACGTTTTTTTTGATAGGTACCAAGCAGCAGCAAGCCCTGATCCCCGGGTTCAAAAAACGCATCAGAAATCTGTTCAAATGGTGTAAAAGGAGTTTTGGAAGAAGTGGCAAGCTCAAGGAACTGATAGCTTCTAGGCGTAAAGGTGGTAGTAGCACTGCTATAAAAGGCTTGTTTTTGATCAGAAGATAGTGCAAAGAAAGGTAACTCCTCTTTTGTCTCAAACCATTTCTTGATTTTATTTCCCCTATCATCAAACTCGAATACTGTGTAGAGAGGGGGCTCTGCTCCGTCCTGTAGCTGTAGCTGATTTGCTTTTTCAAGATTGGTGAAACTTTCCCCAAATGAGTATAGCCCAGCATATAACCGATTGGTTCCAGGAATGGGTTTTGCAAACTTAACGGTGGTATCCTCCTTATTGGGGTCCCACCAGAATCGGAATTGCTTATGATCCAAATCATAGGAAGCGAGTGGCATGATATGATTGTCTGTTGCCTTTTTGGAGGAAGCAGCCAAAACTACTTGTTTATCAATAACAAACAATTCATTGATAGCGAATAAATCAGTTGTAAGCGTCTGAGATTGCTTTGATGTCAAATCATACACCTGTAACTGATCGGCTAATCCAGATTGATCGCGTCCGGTATAGTAAATCACCTGTCGTTTGACATCCACAGCAGTTAAAGGGTACTGAGATGTATACGGTACTTGTCCTCGCATCAATAGTTTTTTTGTAGATAGGTCATATTCATAGGTAGTGGACAAAAGCTGGTCACCTTCGCCTGCTGTTACAGTAATGGAGAGATAAGGTGATTTGGTAGGGCTACAAGAAACAAGTAAGGTAGAAAGAATCAAAAAGAAAAAGAGGAGTTGTTTTTTCATTGATTAGAATCTCCTGAATAATGTGGTGAATTGCGATATTACTTATTTTACATAATAATAGCGACCAGGGAAACTAGTATAGTCTGAGACTTTTTCACCAAAATCCGCAAGAGTAGGCTGCCAAACATCGAGGACTGCATCTGGTAAGGCACCTATATCATTTTTATATACATAGACAATGCGATCATTATTAAAATTGCGAACACGAATCGAGGTATTGCTTTTTGGATTATCGTATACGCCTTTGGTAGCGGCGTCATATTTTTTTAGTCGATTATCATGATCCCCGATTGCATCAGTGAAGTTGGTGACACGTCCTGTACCTTCAACATCGGTAGCAGTCGCAATAATCTTGTTTTTGTGCGCACCCCACGGGCCATATGTACCTGGGGTTGCTGGTCCCTTTGCCCAAGCTGCTAACACATTTACTCCGTCTAGGGTTACCTTATACAGATCTCCCTCCGCATTGTAGTAGGCAAGCATTCCCTCTTGAGGTTCAATCTCGTTATATACGATTTCTGGGTGTACAGGCAATTGGGCTAGCTCCTCATCAGTTACAATTTCTGAGTGCTGCATTTTTTCTAGTATTTCAGCTGAATATTCTTCACTGACAGAAAGGGCTTTTACCTGTGATGGTTTAGCTTCTTCCTTCACCATAAATGTTCCATTTGAGAATGCAAGAACGGTTTTACCAGGCATCTTTTCGGGCAAAGCCTCTACTGTAAGCTTGTCCTTAGATGCTGTTGATGTAGCGGTACCATCCCATGCAAAAACGCTAGACGTACTTAATAAGCTAACAAGACCGATAGCTGCAAGTGACATTTTTTTCATAGAATAACAATCCTCCTAAAAATTGTGATATAAAACAAATTTCTTATATATTATTTTAAAATTCAGAAAAATTCAATAAAATTTACCGATAGTTGTTGCCGATATTTTCTTTTCAGGATAGCTATATTCTTTTTTGCAGGGGGTACTCTAGTCATTTGCGATGCATATAAAAAAGCTTGGAGAATGAAACTCCAAGCTTTTTCGCTGAGATTAGCTCGTCTTTAATCTGTTGTTTTAGGTTCTTTTATTTTACGTGCAATTCTTGTTTGGCTAATGGTTTCATAGTAAAATTGTCGTTTTCTTCGTAGGATGATCAGTACGAAATGAAGTACTAACACGGACTGATATAAGAAAACTACTCCAAAAATCATAATATAGAGCAGCGGATAGTATGATAGGGTGGTTGGCAATCCATTCAGGATAAAATAACCTATGGAGGTAATTCCGATATTCCCGATATAGAAGGAGATGTTCCGCTTGGCGATCTCTTTTATTGTTAGCTCCTGATGTGCGGTGGATACAACCCTAAGACGCAATAGCCATAGTCCAACGGTTTGCCCTTTGCATAAATAGGTCATTCCTATAAAGTAAAGAATGAAGCAGGCAATGGTAATGATCGGATACTGAAATGTCGTAACCCCCCAGTTCGTAGAAGGCGTATTTTTAACAAACAAATCCGTAAACACAGATGTTAGCTTTTCTACGATTAGAGAATCAATCATGAAGGCCAACAAACGATGTATGTAGCCAACAGGCTTTTCGTCTAAGTTAATCCCTTGATCTAATTGATCCTTAGGAGGGAACATGATCAGTAGAAATGGGGCTATGAAAAATCCAGCTACTGCACCGGACGTATTTAGCATCAAATCATCAATATCAAATAGACGATATGGACAAGTATAAAAGCCATAGAGGGCAGTTAGCTGTGTTATTTCAAAAAAGAGTGACGTTGCAAAGCCTACACCTAATGCAAATTTCCAACCTTTCTTAAAGAAATACCGTACATAGACACCTAATGGCAACAATAATAGGAAGTTAAAGGCTGCTTGCAAAAAGGCACGTTCTCGTAAGGCCGACAGATAGGTAGCTGGTTTGGACCAGACAAGATTTGTCTCCTTGAGAAAGTCTTGTACAAAGGAAAATGGCTGTAAATTGTAATAAACGGTTCCCGGTGATTGGATGGAACAAGTATCAATGATGTCCGGCAAAGGTAGAATCACTAGAAAATAGGCACATAGTGCGTAAAACAAAAAGGAAGACAGGAAAAGGACACGATACCTATTGATGTAGCCATAGCGTCTATAGCTAAAGATCATATAAGGAACAGTCAAGACGAAGGCTACAAGGAGAAAGATGAATAATGCAGTTTGAATTGGTACGAGATAGGCTCCCATTTTGACACTCCTTAGATGATGGAATAGAGGAAGTTTGCAGATTGGCACTCCCAGCTCTCATTTTAACAAAAAAAACAATATTTGAATCGTATACTTTTGCAACTTCAGAGAAAAAAGTGTTAGACAGCCTTCCGTACATCCTCTTCGAAATGAACAATAAACGAAATGCTTTCTTACTTAAATAAGCCTTGAGGTCTTAGAAAGACTCAAGGCTAGTACAGTTTCGATCACGCTATAACATATCTCATGTTTAGGTTTTTGCGTTGCTTTGTGTTTGGTGTCTTTTTTGGCCTAAAAAGGAAGTACCTATCACTCCGACTATAATCATGGCTGCTCCTACGTAATGGTAGTACCCTAATTCCTCTTGTAGAAAAATGACTCCAGCTCGCATTGAGATAAGTGTTGAAAGGTTGTTAAATACGCTCATCTTAGTAGCCTCTATTTTAGATAGAACATAATTGGATAAAAAGGCAGTGCCTACAGAAGACAGAATGCTCAGATATATTGTAGCCAACACAAAGCGCATATCGCTCCAAGGTGCAAAAAAAGCCGAAATGGTACCATTACCGAGGTGCTGGGTCAGGGAAATTCTCAGGAAGGATTAAAGCCACCTACAGCCGCATCAGAAAAGAAAGGGAGACCTTCTATCTTTTTGGATAAAGGTCTCTTATTTTTACCTTTTATGAGTAAACTCCTTTCGCAAAATGGCAAAAATAACAGCGTCAACAAAACAGCCCTTTTCGAAAAAATATTCCTTCAGGAAGCCTTCCTCTCGAAGCCCTATTTTGGTTAAAAGTTTTCTGGACCCCTCATTCTCCGGATTAATAAAGGCCTCAATCCGATTCAAATTCCATTGAGAAAATCCAAATTCAATAATGGCTTGAACCGCTTCAGTCATGATCCCCTGCTGCCAAAACGCAGGAGATAGCTCGTAACCAATCTCTGCTTTGGAATGCTCCGTATGAACATTATGATATCCGCAGGTTCCAATCACTACATCGTCCGCTTTTTGTGTAATGCCCCAGCGAATCCCTTGCTTTGCCATATAACGTTCGTTAAATAAAGAAATGAGGTTTTCTGCTTGTTCTAGTTCTGAGAACGTTTCTAAGTCATAATATTTCATTACTTCATCCTTGGAGAAATAATGAAATAGGGCAGGTGCATCAGAGGGCTGCAACTGGCGAAGAATGAGTCTCTCTGTTTCAAGCTTTGGAAAGATTTGTTCTGGATTCATTTTACCTGTTCCTCTCTTGATCTTCGGTTATTGGTTTATTGTGAAATTGTCAGATAGTTGGAATTATTTTAGCATAAGGAGAAAAATATACAATCGAATTGGATAAAAGATGCAAAGATTGAGGCAAGTTTGCTACAATCATGTTATAAGACCACTGGCAAAGGGTAAAATCGGAGTATTTTGAAAAGAATAAGCAACTAGGAGAGTGAAACATGTACCAAACGATTCAAAATGTGCGTGTCTGGGGAACACCGCTAGATAATGCTGTCTCGCAAGCTGTAACTTGCGCTCAGCATGGAAATGTTGTGCAGGTGTTATTGATGGCAGATCATCATAAAGGGTACTCCCAACCGGTTGGGGGAGTTGTTGTCTACGAAGGACAAATCTCCCCATCAGGGGTAGGTTATGATATAGCATGCGGAAACAAGGCCGTTCGTACTAATTTACTGTATCGGGATATTCAGCAAAAAATGCCTGCTATCATGAACAAAATTGCCAAGCGAATCTCTTTTGGAATGGGCCGCGTTAATAAAGAAAAAGTGGATCACGAGCTGTTTGATGATGATAACTGGAACGTGTATAAGCAAATTGGCAAAAAAGAATACCAATCCCTTTATTCATTGGCGCACAACCAATTAGGGACGGTAGGTAGCGGTAATCATTTTGTCGATATTTTTGTGGAAGAAGCTACGGACGCTGTATGGATTGCGAATCATTTTGGCAGCCGTGGCTTTGGTCATAAGACTGCAAGTGGGTTTCTTAATTTGGCTCACGGTCGTAGTTTTTCCGACAAGGCACCAGGAGAAAGCATGGATCAAGCACCGACTCTGCTAGATTTAGATACGGAAATTGGTGATATGTATCTGCGAGCAATGAGCTTAGCCGGTAAGTATGCTTATGCAGGACGGGATTATGTGATTGATCAGGTATTAAAAATTTTAGGAGCCTCCAGTACGTTTGAGGTGCATAATCATCATAATTTTGCATGGAAGGAAATACATGATCAGAAGGAGTATGTTGTTGTACGTAAAGGGGCAACTCCTTCCGCACCGGGTCAGCTTGGATTTATTGGCGGTAGTATGGGAGATATTTCTGTCATTGTTCAAGGAAAGGATTCGAAGGAAAATAAAGAAGCTTTTTACAGCACGGTGCATGGTGCGGGTAGAATGATGAGCCGAACAGAGGCCGCCGGTCGCCTTAATTGGAAAACTCGCAAGCGTAGCGGAGGAAAGATTACCGAGGAGCAGATGAAAAAAGCGGTGCAGGATTTTGGGGTAGAGCTTCGAGGTGCAGGCCCCGATGAAAGTCCCTTCGTTTATAAAAAGCTTCAGGACGTCCTACAAGCTCACGCCGAAACTCTGGACGTTTTACATGTGTTAAAGCCTGTAGGAGTATGCATGGCAGGGGCGGATGAGTTTGATCCGTATAAGGATTAACACAAGGAAAAGAAAAGACTGACTTTTCTTGTTACACTTTCTTTTCCTTCAGCGTTTGCTTATCCTTTCATTTGGATATTTAATAGAGGAAGGGACAGATTTTTTCGTTCCTTGTTAGGCAAGAGCAGGAAATGGGAGGAGATATCTATGAATAACATCATTGAAACCATGTTGAACCACCGTTCTATTCGACAGTATGAGGATCGTCCGTTATCAGAAGAACAAATTATGACCATTGTCAGATGTGCCCAAGCGGCCTCTACCTCCAGTTACATACAAGCTTATTCCATCATCGGAATTACAGATAAAGAGACAAAACGCAAGTTGGCTGAGCTATGCGGTAATCAACCGTATGTGGAAACCAATGGGCATCTATTCGTGTTTTGCGCCGATTTACACCGTCATCAAGTGATTGCCGAGATGGAAGGGGAAGACCTGTCTCCAGCCATTGAAAGCACAGAAAAATTCATGGTAGCGGTGATTGATGCGACCCTTGCAGCACAGAATGCGGCTCTTGCAGCAGAATCTATGGGGCTTGGCATTTGCTATATTGGTGGTTTGCGCAATCAATTGCAGGCTGTCACAGAGCTTTTAGACATCCCTACTCACGTTATGCCACTCTTTGCGATGACAGTAGGCTATCCATTACAGGAGTCGAGTCAGAAGCCGCGTCTTCCAATTGGGCATGTGTACCATCAGGAGAAATATAATCAAGATAAACAGAGCTATCAACAGCAATTACAGGAGTATAACGCCACGATTTCTAGCTACTATCAGGAACGTACACAAGGCGAACGCTCAGATACATGGACAGGACAGATGGCCAATATGCTGTCCAAACCTGCTCGTATGTATATGAAGGAATTTGTTGAGAAGCAAGGATTGAACAAAAAGTAGGATAATAGGACAGCACTTATTCAGGAAGCGTAATCTCAGTTAATTCGGAGGTAATCTCATGAAGGTGTTAGTGATTGTTGCTCATCCAAATATGGAGGAATCGGTTGTTAATCGCGCTTGGATAGAGGAAGCAAAGAAGCATGCAGCGATTACCGTGCATGAGCTGTATAAGGAATATCCTGATGAACAAATAAATGTAGAAGCAGAACAAAAGCTATGTGAGCAGCATGACCGAATTGTTTTACAGTTCCCTCTCTATTGGTATAGCTCGCCGTCGTTACTGAAAAAGTGGCAGGATACAGTTCTCACACATGGCTGGGCGTACGGGACGAATGGTAACAACTTACACAACAAAGATTTAATCCTTGCGATATCCACTGGTAGCTCGGAGGACAAATATCGTGCTGGTGGCCTTAATCAGTATTCCATGAGCGAATTATTGAAGCCTTTCCAAGCAACAAGTAATTTTATCGGTACGACATTTTTGCCTGCGTATATTTTCCATGGGGTATTTCAAGCAGATGAGCATACGGTTCAAAAGAGTGCAGAAGAGTATGTGCAATATATTGTAGCAGAACGTCAGGTGTAAAGCTTGTGAGATCCAAGACATCCTATTAGGAAGGGGTCTTGGATTTTTTCATGCCTCGTACTTGAACTGTTATGATCTATGGAAATGGAAGAAGGGAAGCTGGCTATCGAGGATAAACTGGAAATAATTGATGGAAAAATCATTTCATGTGCAAGGGGTTCGACTACATTTTGGGCAGGACGTAGCATTTGCTCGATCATGATAGGGCAAAAGTGGAGTAGGACGAATGTGAGTTATCCTTTCCGATTTCGACATCATTTGCAGTTAGTAGCTCCGAGAATTTTCATAAGTATGCACCAAATCCCTGTGTTCAGTGTTAAAATAAGAGAGCAATGACATCTATAACGCAAGGAAGTTGATCAATGATTCGTTGTTACTAGACTCATTCCTTAGCTAGCAGAAAAGAGGTAGAAGACATGGAACAAGTGCAAAACATCTTTTGTGTAGGTCGTAACTATCGTTTACACGCAGCAGAACTAGGCAATCAGGTGCCGACATCTCCATTTCTTTTTATGAAGCCAACCCATGCTCAGGTGATTGCGGATGGACAGGATATCCGGTTGCCAAATGATCAAGGGGCCATTCACTACGAAGTGGAGCTGGTCGTACATATAAATCAAGCTTATCAAAAAGGAATGAAAGCTGACGAGTTAATCGATCGTGTTTCACTAGGCATTGATTTTACCATGCGAGATTTACAGGACCAATTAAAAGAGAAGAAGCTTCCTTGGCTATTGGCGAAAGGCTTCCGTAACTCCGCAATTCTGACTGCAAGCACACCAATTAGCAGTATTGCTGAGCTAGAAAAGGTAGATTTTAGCCTGTTGAAAAATGGTCAGGAAGTACAACGGGGCAATATCACAGACATGATTTTTGACATTCAGTCCTTGCTTGATTTTACAGGTGAGCATTTTGGGCTAGGAAAAGGAGATGTCCTGTTTACAGGCACACCGTCAGGCGTGGGTGCGATTGCAGATGGCGACCATCTGGAGCTAGTTTTTGGAGATAAGGTGTTAGGTAGTTGTGTGATTAAACTGGGCTGATGGATAAAAGAGTCGTGTCAATCATGAATGAGAAGGGCATGTAACAGAATGCCGGAATTTTGACTTGTGTAGGCAACTGTGTTTTTGTATATATTTTGATTGCTAAGGATGAGATCCCGGTTCGCTTTTTAACAGTGAAACGGGATTTTTTTGTAGAAGAAAGGTTAAAGACATAGGGACAATATTCCGAAATTGTGTGACTTATCACATTTATCTTACTGGTAATCCAGCTATGCTGCTTGTTATGGCTATCGTGTTTTAAACGTGGATTTTTTACCTTCTTCCCCACAGCGGATGGAAATAGAAACCATATTCAATGCAGTCAGGCGAATCCTGACGGCTAAAGTTTGATCAAAGAACGATTTCTCTGTTGCAAAATAAAGCAATGCTATGACCGGAAAAGCTATTCCAATTCATAATGCTGCACTCCATCCACATAAGGCGTATGCACATACTCCGATAGAGGAGGAGCCAATAGCACCACCCAAAAAGAAAATAGCCATGAATAGCCTGTTTAATCGACTACAAATTTCTGACCCCAACGAAAAATCGAACGTTGACTGAGCACAAGGTTTGGGGATACTTCTATGTCCAACAAAATAGCTGCGACTACTAGAACAGCTATTCCGACGGGCGAGTTACTTTGAATTATCAGTGGTAGTAATAAAGAAGCGAAGATAACAGCGAAACGAAGACAACAACGAGAGCTATCTCTGTAGCAAGTCGAGTCCAGCCGCGTAATGTCGAAACACCTAAGTCAATCCTTTCCGCATCCTAGCCTCCATGAGTTAACAAGAAACCTTTAAACAAATGAGGGCAATTAAATCCGGTATAACGTTACATGGTACAATGTGTATTCAATTTAATTGAAGAACTCAATTGAAGGATTTCCTCTTCAGAAAGATTTCCAAGGTCAAAGGCTATCAAAAAATGATTGGAATCAAAATAAAACGTAAAATGTTCCGAGGATAACGTAGAAGCTACTGCATTTGTATCATCAAAAACTATGGTTACCTTTCCATTAAAAAAGAATGATTGGAAATCAATAGGATCATCAATATATTTGATATTTTCCCAAGCAGACATATCAAAGACTGGGATGCCAGATTGATCAATAGCTTTTTGACTATTTAAGAAAGTGGGCGACTCATAAGATATAGAAGGTAGTAATAGTGATGTAATGGAGAGTAATTCACCTGAGTCTGAATTAATCCCAATCTCTATAAAGGATTCTTTTAAATCTCCAGTTCTCCAGTATTGAGTAGGAAATACAAATGGAGTTTTCCAGTAAACATTGAACGGAATATAATCATCTAGTTCTAGTGTCTCATGTACTATTTCTTGGATTCCTATTTTTCGTAACATGTATATCCCTCTTTTATCTATATGGCATGCTTTATCAGTGGTAGCAGCTACATCTGTAAATGCCAGGTAAATAGCATCTTTTGAGAGTTAATCGTTTATCAATCACCACTGAATGACTTCTAAATCTAAAAATAACATACTTGAATCTGACATATAGTTTAGGTACCTCTATAAATTTACATATAACCATCCGATCTGAGAATTACATTCTAGTGGCATTATACGTAATAATATAAAAAAGGACAAAAAGATAGTTAATTCTTTTTGTCCTTTTTAGTTACTTTCTACAATTCATATGTCTGTCTATTATAGACAATGATCTGTGATTCAAAATCAATCGTTACTGTTTTATTCACTACTTTATCCAGATGCCACCACCATTCCTCAATTGACATAGAGGAGTTTTCGAAATGATAAATGACTTTCATATGATTATAAATCTCGGATGAGCGGTAAAATAATAACTTATCATACTTCAATAAAATTCTTTTTTGTTCTGCTGATAATAAGTCTTTTTTTTGATGAAGGCTGCTTCTTACATGAAACCCGTGGAGAAACTCGAAGGGGCTTATTAAAATGCTATCAGTAACTGTATCTAGATAGGTTTCAATATATTGCTCTAATTGTTTCATTATTTAATCAACTCCTTGATTTTTCCTAGTTTTTATAACCTTATTTGAATTAAAGAAGTTTATTGGATCGTCTTTTTTGGAAATAGTTTTTTCAAATATTCTATCTTCACCAACTCCAGAGGTTAATTCTGGTTATATGAAGGCGATTACCGATAAATATGTATTAAATAATACCGTATTTATCCGGATATTAATCGGCTTTTATTCCTGCATAATAGAGGAACCTATTATTTATTTGTCTAGCACCTGTACCTTATGTATATACTATACAGCTTCTTGACGAGTCCATAACGACAAAAAAAGATCGCTCTTCTCCTTACTAAGAGTAGTTAGTTAAGGTAGAGAACGATCTTTTTTAATAGACTTGTACAAAAAGACTAATCATGGACTACCAATCAGAAGCGACTATAAAGTAAAGCTCGTTTTCTAAACTTAAAAGTGTGCCAAGAAGTATGTTTCTTTCAGTTTTTGAAAGTTTACACTTGATTTTGCAAGATTGTTATTCAATCTTTCTATCTTTTGAATTATATCGCCTGTTTTCGTTTTAACTTCAGAAAGAAATTGTGCTTTATTTATAATCTCATTTTCCCATCCAGCATCATAGATGCCACAAAGAGGAACAGCAGACACGACTACATTGGGAATCCTATCTGTTGCCAGTACGAAATCAATCAATACATTTTCATTACTATTTTTGAACACGATCCAGTTATCAGGTTCCTCTATGGTTTTAATAGCAGCATAACCCTCCTTTTTTAATAATAAAACAGCATCATTTAACAGTCGAAACCAAAGTATAATCCATTCTCGGAATAAGTTGAATTCATGGACCGTAGCATCTTCACAATAATATCCATATTCCTGCTCATTAAAAGAAAAGAGTATCAACCCTAAGAAATCATCACCGTAATCTTCTAAAAACTCTTCATACGTAAGGGAGGAAATTTCTGATTCAGACAAAGCAAATTGACAATTAATACTAAACATATTAACTCCTTCCTAATAACCAAAATCTTTTAATGTGTATCTATGTGAACCAAAAGCAGTACCAGGTAATCCTTCACTGATATAAATAGTGATTTTTTCACCTAAATATTCAACATGATGTAGACCATCACCTTTTCCTTTTTTAACAACATCTTCAAAAGCAAACTGTACTGCATCTTCGATCTGTTTGTTTGACCATTCTTTGTTGAAATAACTTCTTGGTTTTTTACTTGTGCCGGAAATAGCTATTTCAACTTTCTCACGAGGCAATTTCTTTAGTTGAAAAGGGATTTCATCTTTCACTTTATTAAAGTTATGGCGTGTAGTTATATGTTTAAGAAGTTTATTGCTTAATTTACCGGTTTTGCTTATTAATTCCCCAGTATTCTTAATAATCTTGCTACCATTTTTTCCTATCAAGGTTCCAAAATACCCTAGGGGTAAAGATGGCTCTGCGAAAGATAGAATAACAGAATCACCTTCGAGCATCAGTTGCGTAAATTCACTATATTTACTATGGCCTAAAGAAGCATCTGTATATGCGTACCCCAATAATCGGTCGTTTACTTCACCAGCTTCTGATAGGTATCCCATATCATAGAGATAAACATCTCTAGCAACAGAACATAATAGGTTTGGTTTCCTCTCAAAAGAGCTTCCGCTTTTTTATAATGAGAGGATCCAAGCGTAATGTTTTCGGCACTCTCCGTAATTAATGTAGTTAGCTGAGGATCTTCGTATATTTTGATATCAGTACTATTAACGTCTATAGAGTCAGTAAACAGGCGATGTAATCCTGATTTGTTTGTTGTAAATTTGTAATAAAGAGTATCGGTATTTTCTTGGTCTAATGTTTGAGATGAATGAAGCTCAAGCGTATTGTATGTTGGGAGCATACTGGCTGCTTCAGTAATAAGTTCAGCCGGTCCATAGAATGTAATTGGTTCTTCACTTAAAAGGGTGATCGTTACACGACTATGGGCTGGTAACGCTGTATTGTTAATATAACCTTCATATTCTTGAGTTCTGCCATCCTCTAAATAACGTATGTAGTTGTATTTAGATTTTTCGCGTTTCCCAAATGGTTTAAGTAACGTATCATGATCAGTGTTATTATAAAGAGTGATGCTTTCACCTTGATGTAAAAGTTTATAGGTGAGAGCTTCCTTCTTAGAATAACGCATGGAAAAGTTATCTTTATTGTAAATGAATGTAGCTGGGTTTTTAGAAATACTAGTAAATACGATTTTTTCGTTTCGTAAAACCGTTTTTTCTTTTGAATTTGTTCCAACAACCGAACCCCAAAGATATGAAAATGCATCACTTCTAATCGAACCATCAGACTTGTACTTAGCCATATGAACTAGGTTGTCATCCTTTTTAGAAGTATCCGTCCGGATTTTTTGTGCTTTATCAGAGATATTAACAAATTCAATTGTTTCTCCTTCCTGTAACACAACACGTTCAAGAGCTGGTTCAGAGCTGTCTGTAGAAGATAAATATCTATAATAGCTATAAATGGTAATTGGGTTATCTGATACATTACTAATTAAAGCTCTACCATTAGGTGATAATTTTGGAGGTGTTGATGTATTCACAAACTCTCTGACAAAATTACCTTCGTCATCATAAATTTTATAATCAAATTTATCAGAGGAAGAAACTCGGATTTCTTTCAGACTTAATGGAAAGTCACTCAAATTATCAAAATAATAACTGTCACCCTTTTGCAGTACTTGTTCATAAAAAGGAGGATCAGATTCTTCCTCATTGCGGAACTGAAGGGGATGATAAATGAATGTTACAGGCTCACTTGTCGAAGGTGATACCACAATCGTTTCCTCAGGACTTATTGAAATGTTCGTTGTATGTTTCAAATTAATAAGACCGGGTTCTCCATTACTTTTGTATTTTACATACTTAAAAGGATTTTTAGATGAAGCATTCGTTTGCAAATGAATTAACTTATTACTAATATTGGTAAGAGTCAACGATTCATCCAAAGATAACTCTGTTCTGATCAAAGCCGGGGTATCACTATGTTCTCCTGTTGTTGCATCAAAGGGGGCTACAAATCTAATAGAATCTCCCGAAATTGTGGTTACAACAGCCTTTTCACCCGGTTTTAAAAGAACCCCACCTGCTTGAGATCCAGACCCTTGAGCTACTAAAGCTTTGATTAAATTATCATCAGAGTCATAAAGAGAATAATCATATTTAGGAGAGGGACTTTTCGTTTCTCCTCTAGCTTTCACATAAAATTTGAAATCTGAAGTATTTGTAAATGTATAGCTTTCGTTTCCTTCTAATTCAACAGTCCTCAATGCAGGGGTGTTAGGAAATGAGACTTTTACCTCTGTAGGGTATGTAAAGGTTACAGGTTCATCAGTAATAACTGTAGCGATCATTTTACCTTTTATAGATTTTCCACCTTGAGCATTTTCAAAAAACTCAACAGGTGCACCCTTAGTGTCATACTTTATATATTGGTACAGGTTATTTTTAGAGCTTGTTGCATTACTTGATATTGATATAGCTGTATCACTTTCAAATACAATTGTTTCTCCTTTATGTACAGTTACTTCCTCTTTTACTGCTACGATTGCACGTTTGTTACGCTGCTTGAAATCATCAACATTAGCTTCTGTTTCTTCTGATTCTTCTATTTTTTCTACTTCTTCTAAAACAGTACTATCTTTATTTGTATCACTTGTATTGTTTTCGGGTTCCTTTTCAATAGAATCAGTTGTATCTCTGGATACTTGCTCATCTGATTCTATATCCTCGCTGTTTTCAGAGGATTCAGTGGGGAGAATAGTAGTTGTGTCATCAGGGGAATTATCTTCTTCAGAACCCTGATGTAAGTCCGTAGACTCTTTTTTTGTGCTTCAGATTTGCTGATGGTTGAGAGTTCATCTGAAGCAGCAAATGCTTGAAACGGTGTTAAAATGGTTTGACTAACTAAGCTGAGTAAAAGTACAAATGTAACTAATCTAAAATTCACTTTCCAAATCCCTCCAATATAATAGTTTCGTTATATTATAAGATTGTTAACAATTAACTTTATAAGCGATTCTGTAAATCTACTCGTGTTACTAGGCAGTGATTAATCGTATCCATATGTACCACAATTATAGTAGCTACTCAACTTTATCAGCACTATCAAATTGAACTCTATATCTTCTTGAGTTAATCTTGCTGATATTTCTATAAAATCCTATCTGCATGGTTGCTGAATTTAATGATAGAATGCAATTTCTTTCAAATCTGGTATAGAATCATGCGAAATTGATGAAGACAATTTTAGACTTTATCCAGTTGTTTATAAGGTAATCTTGTGCAATCAAACTGACCAAAATCAGTTAAAAAGATTGGTCCACCAAATCAATACTTTACGATTATATGAATTACTTTATTACCCTTTTTATTTAAGAGAAGCTCTATTCAGCTCATGATTCCTAAGGATGGGGAGTGTATTGCAATACAAATGTAGATATGAAACAGGTGGGAATGGTTGTTAAAAATGTTGCAAATAAAGGTATGAAGTAACAAATAAATAACATTTTTTAGGGGTAAATCTTTACGTTTTCATAAGAGTGCAGTTTTGTAAGAAAATTTTTTTAGAAACTGTTAAGGATGCTACTACTAATGCCGATAGTAATAATAGTCAAGCTTATTTTAAACTAATCTAGGGAAAGAGTAGCTTAACTGGCTAGGAAAAGGTAAAAGGAACGAACCCTTTCACCGGTAATAACATTCTATTGTGAAGTAGTACGTAGGGGGCAGAAGTGCATAAGAAGGTGGAAGCACGTGAATATGCATCGATCCTCTGAACAATGTGCTACCCCAAGAAGAGTGATTATTATATATCAGCTTGGGCATAGGATGGCTCAAGACTACACAACTAAAACACGGAGGTATTATCATGAGAATCAATCACAACGTATCAGCACTAAACACACACCGTCAACTAGGTGTAAACACTGGCGCATCAGGTAAAAACCTGGAGAAATTGTCTTCTGGTCTTCGCATCAACCGTGCAGGTGATGACGCAGCAGGTCTAGCAATCTCTGAAAAAATGCGTGGTCAAATCCGCGGTCTAGAAATGGCTTCTAAAAATGCGCAAGACGGTATCTCTTTGATCCAAACTGCAGAGGGTGCATTAACTGAAACACACAGCATCCTACAACGTATGCGCGAACTAGCAGTTCAAGCATCTTCTGACACAAACGAAGGCGTAGACCGTCAAAAGCTTCAAGCAGAGGTTGACGAATTGTCTAAAGAAATCAAACGTATTTCTACAGACACAGAATTCAATAACCAAAAAGTACTAGATGGATCTTTTGAAGACAAAACATTCCATATCGGTGCTAATCAAGGACAAAGCATCAAATTGAGCATCAACAACATGAGCAATAAAGATCTTGGTGTAAATGGTAACAAAGGTGCAGATTTAGAATTGGCTGGTACGGACATTATTGTAAACAGCAAAGTTACTGCTAATGATCTTTCTATTGAATATACAGCGTTGGGTGACAAAGATGCAAAAGCTGTTGAAAAAACAACGGCTAAATACGACGAAGCCAACAAGAAAATTGTTATTACATTAGCACAAGCTGGTGGTGATAAAGTAAATCCAGGGGCAATCACTGCTACTAAGCAAGATGTGTTGAACGCATTGAGGGAATCTGGAGCAGCATTTGCATCCGCTAAAAAGGATGCAACTGGTAAAGATTTAGATCTTTCCGGAAAGCTTGCTGCTCTGCCAACAGCTCCAGCTGCTAATGCTTTGAAAACAGCTACTGCTGATGACACAATTGGTGTTGATATCTCCACTCAAAAAGCAGCAGACAAAGCAATCACAACGATCAATAACGCACTAAACAAAGTATCCGAAGAGCGTTCTAAACTAGGTGCAAACCAAAATCGTCTAGAGCACACAATCAACAACTTGGGAGCAACTGCTGAGAACTTGACAGCTGCAGAATCTCGTATCCGTGACGTTGATATGGCGAAAGAAATGATGGACTTCACGAAAAACAACATCTTGACTCAAGCAGCTCAAGCAATGCTTGCACAAGCTAACCAACAACCACAAGGCGTACTTCAATTACTTCGTTAATTGATCGTCTATACAGACAAAAGAGACCTAGCCTCGCGCTGGGTCTCTTTTGTTTAAATGATGGTCTCCATCAAGTTATCCTCCATCTCTCATTGAAAGAAAATGACCAATATCTTACAATTGAGTGGACGATGTACGTAATTTTACATCATCCAAAATAGGGATTTCTCTTGTAAGAAGGGGGCACATTATGAAAGCAATAAATGTATTGACAGTATTCATGGCCGTCTCACTAATAGTAATAGGCTGTGGTACACCCAAACAGGCAGACAAGGAAGGTACCATCGCAGTTACAGAAGCTGAAAAAGGAAAAGACACAGCGGAAGGGATGAAGTCAGAAAAGGAAAGCAACAGCAAAACAAAAGATGAGAACACGATTGCTTCGGAGACAACAAGTGATTCAACCACAAACGAATCCACAGAAAATACTACAGTAAAAACCTCGGATAAATCCACAGATAAGCTCACACAACCTCTTGATCCGAACAAAAGCAAGCTACTTCTCGCTATAAAAGACCAGGCTGAGAAAGGTAAGCTGAAAGATATCAAGACTCCATTAGGCACCGCATACAAAGAGATAGAGAAGACCTATGGAAAGCCTAAGAGTATTTCTAATACTGAGTGCTGGACTTTTAGTTATGATCATCCTGAGACCACAGCTAGTTTCTTTTATGACCATGATTCTTGTGGAGAGGAATTAAATCAAGTGAAACCAACAACTAAATTAAATCAAATAACTGTCGATCCAGCGTATTACAACATAACGCTTACAGAAAATGATATTAGACAGGGCTTAGGTAAACCTACTGAGGCTTATGTTAACGAAGCCTATGGCGGCTACGATATGCATTATGATGTCGGAAAATATCAAATATTCATAAGTGTAGATGAAGATTCTCCAAATCGTAGTGTAAATTCTATTTCGGTTAGAATTCCACTTAATAAGTAAAATGATGAATTTCTCTATATATTAATAAGTAAGGAAAAGAAAAAGATTTTCGTATTATTAATGTCCATAGCTTTTTTATGGGCAGGTGCCGATAGCTTTTTTATCAGCCCATACCGGATCGTAATTTTATGGGTTAAAATTCTGTGGATAACCTGCCCATTAAAAATTTATCTGTAACGTTTTGATGACGTAGACCTGACTCATAAGAATTTTATGGGTGATCTATAAAATTTTTATGCTTCCTAGGTTTGTACAAGGATACCAATACTCAGTTAAGAGAAATTACTCGTTCTCGTCTAGGCATGCCATAAATGTTATGTTTTCAAATAAATTAGATTGATTAATTAATGCTTCCATAATTAGCTCTCTATATCGACTAGATAACCAATCGCGATGAAATGTATTTTTGGCGTAGATGATTAGCTCCTGTCCTCTTACTACACAGAATGTATCTGCATACCAGGTTTTAAAAGAATTCATACTGATCCGTTGTTGGATGTAAGCCAGAACGTTGATCCAGAGTTTTTCATCTGCTATACTTCTTTGGTCCATAATCGTTGTAATCCTCTTTTTGGCGTATATGGCACGCTCAGCAGGTGAGAGATCGATTGGAAGTTTGCCAAGCTTGCCTTTTTCACGTAGCTTCATAAAATCATTCGTATAATCATAGCTGGAAGCAAGGTCAATGTGAGCAACCTCCATTACTTGTTCAATATATTGATCGTGCATCAACTGAAAAGGCTTTGGTAACTTTTCTACCAGCTCTTTACTTAAAATGGGAATTGTGCGTCTTACCTTATAGATAATACCACAGTCATTATTATTCTCCTTAGGATTTTGTAGCCAAAACCGATAAATAAAGCCGTTTTGTTCAAGAATGTCCATATATTTATTGAGCGTCGTGGTTGTGATTTGCATTTTTAAAGCGATGGTAGGTAGATCGGGAAAGCAGTAATCCTTATCGCCGTAACAATACCTTGTTAAATGAATATAGAGGGATGTAGCTGTTGACCCCATAACAGCCCCCCAGAAATCTAAAAAATAATTGCTAATCGTAGTAAAGCCTTTGTTATCGATTGGGAGATTTACACCTAGCTTTTCAAGACGAAGAGTCTGAAAATCCTCATAGGTATAATAAATCCGTTGCAAAATCTCTTGATCATATGTTTGCTCCACAGGTTTTCCTTTAACCATTCTAATCCTCGATACAGGTTTTTTCATTCCCGTCTTTTCGATACGATAATATGTCATTTGCTTCAGATCTAGTTGCTTCTTTTTTTTCATGGAAATGAGTCCCCTCTAAGAAAAGAAATAATAGGCTAATGAGTACCCCTCTTCTTTGCTTAAAAGAAGAGGGGATTTATGTTGGATACAATTTGTTGTGATTATTTGTGTAAATATTTTATATTTTGGATTACCGACAGCATTTGTTAACTAGGACTGCAACTCGCTTATATTGAGATAGAAACCATCCTTTAAAGTAGGGAGATGAACGTGATGCTAGACAGCCTGTTTGAACAGATGAATTCCACCTACGGGCGAGATACCGAATTCATGGGATTGGCTTTCCGATTCAAAAAAGGTATTGCAATCATAGATTTTCATAATGATGGAAATGTAGCTAAATATATCGTAGAATTTGTTAGCTTTATAGAACACGAGCCTCCTATATCTAAAGTTGTAGAAAACAAAGATGAACTTCATACCCTAATTTTGGAGCTTGCCCTATAGCATGTATCATCGAAATTTTCGTGCTTCTCCTTTTTATAATAGTGGTTCTATCATTGCAAAAGGTTGCGATCTTTTTCATTTTCTTTGATTAGCAAAAAAGAATAGATAGCCTAAGAGAAGACGAGAGAACAGATTCTTAACAATACCTCGAAATAAACAAATCAAATGAATGTAAAGATGAAGTAGGAAAAGGTGGATAATAAATGCAACAATGGGAGAAATGTGTGCAATGTGGCTTTCGTTATGTCACCGAAAAAGCGAGACAAAACTACATAGCGGAAGGGTTATCTGGCAATCCCCAAACCTGTTTACACTGTTTAGGCGAGAAAACAGGAAAAGTAATGAACGCGCAAGGGTATCTAGTATTTCCACATGAAGCTAGGAGTAAACAGTCGTTCATTCCTAAAACGGTGATTGAGGGATGTCGACCTTGCATGAAGAACAGGGGACTTCTTTAGAAGATTACTAGAAAATGGTTTTATTTCTGACCAAATCTTTCGAGCCTTCTAGTTTTCTCTTAGGAAACTTGGAATGAAAGATGAACAAAAAAACTATGTTTCAATACACACGTTAGTTAAAGGCTGGATCATTTTTACTTATATTGTGATACGAACCATGAAACATGATGATGGAAAAAGTAATATCAATTCAATAGTATCTGCACGAAAGTGTAAACTACAAGATTACTTTTTCCATTGATCGAGAAGAGTAGAGGAGGATTTTATACATGAGTACAACAAAGAACAAAAAAATGCTTATTAAAGGTGCAGGGAAGTTTATGGCGAAAATTCCGAATTGTGATGAATTAATCACAATTGGTACTTTGAACAACATGCGCTTAGACGTTCAATTGGATATGCAGGATATTGAAGGTGGAGATTCCAGCGTTCCTTTGGATACGCTGTTGCGGAAAAAGACCATTGACATTACTGCCGAGGATGCAAAATTTGATTTGAATCTTGTACGATTAGCTCTCGGTTCAAAATTACGTGAAGGTGTAAGTGGCGCCACATATAAAATGCAGACGGATAACGTACAGGTACCGTCTTCCTCACCTTATCAAGCAACCCTTACTGAAACGTCTGTAGCGAGTCCAGGCCATAAAGCGTATGAGAGCACAATTAACGGAACAGATGTAACATCCAGTGTTAAACTTACAGGAAAAACAATCACCTTTGATGATTCTCTTGCAGGTAAAACGGTTGTTATCGTATATCCGGTTGCGTTGAGTGGTGTAACCTACGATGAGGATGGCTTTGTGTGGGTATTAGAAGAGAAGCATACTGTAAAAGAGACTTCAGGTAAATTTGAAGTTGATCTCGTATTTGGATCTGCCCTTCATAAAGATCCACAAATTTCTGTTCGTACTTTGAAAGGTAACAAGCTGTTAAAGAAAACGGCAAATTCCTCACCAAAAGAAGATCAGTACACTGTAAATGGAAGCACGTTATCTTTCCATTCATCTTTAAAAGATGTAGATATTTATGTTAACTACAAACGTAACGAAGTAGTAGATGTATTGGATATTACAACAAAGGATATGCCTCTTACTGTACATGTCATTCATGACGGTCAATTTGAACAAAAAGATGGTTCTATTCAGGGTTATCAAACTGAATTGTATCTGTGCCGTGTGAAATCGAACTTTACATTGGATGCGCAGCGTCAGCAAGCATCTACCCATAGTGTGACGCTAACTGTAATCGATCCAGATCGTGCAGACGGAAAAATTGGAACCATCAAGCGATATGAAGCGCAGAGTGCTGATTCCAAAAATCTTTGCTAGAAAGGGACCCCTCTAGGAGGGGTTCTTTCCATAATGGTGTTCGGATTTACTCACAGATACTTAGAATGACAGCATAGGTAGCTATCTGGTTACCCCCGCCATTTAGCCTACCTATGTTTTACATCCAATGGGGGAAATCACAAGTGGGGGTGTCACTATTTTGGATGATCGTAATTTTGCAATTCCAAAAAATAATGAAATGATTTCTGAGAAAGAGGAGGCTATTTTACAAGAGGTAGCCGGTCAGGTTGAAAAGCAACAAGCTGTTTCAACAACGGAGGAAACACCAGCTAAAGTATTGAGCCAAGAAGAGGCGTCCATTCGCGAAAAGGTATTTTTTGAAGAGGATGAAAAGGTGCGGCTGCGTGATGGCAAAACATACTCAATTCCTCCTCTCGGTATCAGGGATGCCCGAAAATTGATGAAATTGTTAAATACGATTGATTCAGGAATTATTATTGCCAACTTAATTCCAGAGTCAGAGCTAGACGATGATCGTTATGAGGAATTATTACATGTACTTCTAATGGCGTTTAAACCCTACTATAAGCATGTGGATACAGATTACTTAGCTGATTTTGTAGACTTAGAAACTGCTAAAAAGATTATTGATGCGATGATTGGATTAAATGGATTAAAAAAGTCAATGTAACCACTGAGGAGGAAGATGAGGAGTATAAGGCACGAGCTCCTATCAATTGGGCTGATATTTTCTTTAAACTAGCTCATTATTGTCATCTGGATAAACATCAGGTTTGGCAACTGACATTACCTCAGTTGGGTTATTATTTAGAGCAATGCAATGAACATATCGAATTCACTGTGAAGGTTTCAACCATGTCCTTTGGAAGCCTGTTTGGCGGAGGACTATCCTCCAAAGATCAATCACATGGACAGACCGAGACTAGATCAGATGGAACTTACCTGGAAGGCTATAAAGTAGCAGATGAATCAGATATGGAATGGCTTGCCAACGTTTTGGGTTAATACATACTCCTGCTCTGCTCCTGAATGGAGGGGCAGGAGTTTTATTTTATAAGGCAGGTGAGACGATGAATAATGAAATGAGGGCAACTTTTGCCACTGAGCTACGCGCTTCCATTCAAAGCTCCATTCAATACAGCAAAGAGCTGGAGCGACTTGACTCCCGATTTGGAAATTTGGCTGCTCGGATCAATACGGCACACAATTCCCTACGCTCCTTTCACAGAGAAGTAAATAGAGACATGGGAAGAAAGCTATACCAACAAATGAATCAGGATAGTAGCTCCATGCCTGCAAGCAAGAATATGGTGCAGAGGGCTGGCACACTCACTCAGCGAATGCCAGAATTACAATCCCAGATGCAAAGAGTCTCTGATGAGGTGCAAGGAAAAGTAAAACGAGGTATTCAGCTTGAATTGCAAGAGTTAATTGAAAGCATTGATGCTTTAGATATTAAATCAAGTCCTAAGCTTAAAAAGCATCTGATCAGCCAAATGAACCTACTTAACAAAAGGTTGATCCAAAAAATTCGCGAACAATTTGATTTACAAGTGGAGCAATTACTGCAGGAGTTTGGACAGAGCTCTGGTCGTTTTCACAAGCTTAATCGTGCTGTTCCACCATTCCTGTCTTCATTAGGTACGTTACGTTCATCAGATAGTAGTATAGCAGGTACCAGTTCGCAAGCTTCGAATAAAGCAGGTGATTCTTCTGCTTCAAATGAGGTGCCCCCGGCTACTAGTGTGGTGACGGCTATCAATGCTCAAAATGCTGCTATCGCTTCAATTCGTAACAATCTAGCGGTAAGTGGAGCAAAAGACCCTTCCTCGCTCCTATACCAGGCGATTGATATTTTTATCAATATTCAACAAGAACAAATCAAGCTACTTCGAAGTCTAGCATTAAATAAAGAATATCGTATTAACACCAGTAACGGACAGAGTCAGGTGGATCAGGGCAAGCTATCGAAAGCTGTTGATGATATCAAGGAGTTTGTTCGGGAGCAAAGCTCTTTTTATGGACTTCCATTTAAACAGCTTTTTGAAGTAGCTTCCATTGGCGGTAAAACACTTGAATCTCCAGCTGAAATCAAAAAGCTGGTTCAACTGGTAGCACAAATCAAGACAATAGATCCTTCTGCTGATATGAAGGGACTCGCCAACGGTTTGCTTGAAACCAAAAACGGGCTAGGTCTTTCTATGGAAGAGATGGATGAAAAAATACGTCTTTCCATTGCTGCCGTAACCCAAATCGGTTCGGCAAATAGTGAACAAATCTTACAGATGATTAATAAATCAGGAAATACGTTTCGGTCTAAAACAGATGCAGACATGCTTGTAGGGCTATCTGCTGCAGCTATCAAAAACAATACAAGTCTAGGAACCTATGACAAAATTCTGAAACGTTTTGAGAGCGAAAATGGAAGAGCAAAAGCGAAAGAGTTAGGTATTAAAACAGAAGAGATTGATCCAGCGACTGGTGGAACCAAAAATCGAAGTGCAGAGTCGCTGTATAAAGATTTTGCAACAAAGCTCTCCTCCCTGGGTAATGATTTAGAGCGAGACAAGCTGATTGATGAATTTTTTGGTACAAAAGAAGGCGGGAAAGGTGCCGGAAGTCAGGAAGCCCTTTTAACTAAGACACATGCTGAATTTATTAGTAAGATGCAAGGCTTTGATGAAGCCAAATTTAAGGAAATGCTTCAACAGTCCTTACAAAATCCTTCCGTCAATATGAATCGAGTTAATTCAAGTCTGGAAGTAGCCTTGGATGCGCTAGTCAATGAGCTAACCCCTTCCATCAATAAAGTATCCTATATGCTGATGAATATGGCGGATGGGATAACAAAAAATATCCATCTCTTCGCAAGCTTGGCAGATGTACTTTCAAACGCGTTATTGGGTCTCACGCTCATGAAGGGCATCAAGTGGGGATGGCAAAAATCAGGAATTCCCGAGAATTTCAAAAAGCAAAAAGAGCGTACTGCATACGTGAATCGTTTTAAAGGAATGGAGTCAGATCCTACAGTAACCAATCTGCTTGGAAAAGGCCTTAAGGGAAATAATAGGAATTTCCGACAGCAAGCAACTGACCTACAAGGAAATGAAACCTTTGTAAAACAGCTACAAGAATTTAACTCTATGAGTAAAGCTCAGCATGAGCATTTTAAAAAGTATATTGCCCACTCGGGGCAGAAAATAGATGATTTTCCTACTTTCTTTACGATGATGGAGGAATCAAAAAGCTGGAAAGATAAAGGGCAGGTCTCCTATCAGGAGAGATTTAATCGAAATCAGATTTATGCCAATCGCTTACGAACGAATCCTGATTCTAATAAGCTTATCCATACTCCGTTTTTAAATAGCTTGGTATCAAATGCTACGGATCGCACTACTTTTGTCCAAAAAATGGGTTCGAACTCAGGATATAAGAAAGCTGTAACACGCTTGGGTGCAATGAGTCAAACCGAATTCAACGGTTTTGAAAATCACCTTCAGGAATTACGCAGAAATGGTTCCCCGGCGATTAGTAGCATCACGAGTTTGAATAAAGCTTTGGACAGTTATCAAAATTCATTAAGGCAAAGTGCTACAGTAACACGCAACTCTTCTGCTATCTATTTGGAATTATCCCATGCGATGCGTGGGATGAATGAGCAGGCTGGTAATATTAAACTCGGTGACAAGTTTAAAAGTTTCCTAAGTGAAACATCGGACTTAGCCAGAGGAGCAGGTGGGGCTATTGGTGGTTTAGCAAGTAATATTTTCAAGATGGGTGGGCAGCTAATAGCTGTGCTGGCGTTAGCTCAAGCTGCTCAGACAATTGCCATAAATGCTACGACTACAGAAGATCAGCGTAAGATGATGAGTGCTGAAAAACAAGAGGATGACTTGGTAGGGGCGGCGAATTCGTTAAGATTGGCAGGAGATCATGGTGTTTTCAGTTTACCTAGCTTAGGAAATACCCTATATCTGATGTATGGAACCTTTATGAACGGTGTAAGTCGCATTTTAGGAGGAGAGGATACACACCTAGGAGTAGGAAATGCCGTAGAAATAATGAATGGGGTTCGTGAAATGTACAATAAGAAAGGAGCGAACCTTACAAATAATAAAGAACTTGCCGAGTATCTAAGCAAGAATAATATATCTGAAGAGGAAGCTGTTAACGCCTGGGCGGAAGAGAGTGGCAGAAAAAAGGAAATTCAGGAAATAAAAAAACAGCACTTTTTGAAAGAGTTTGACCGGTCTAAGCTTGAAAATAAGGAGAAAGCTAAGCTCGAACAAGAGGCAAAGAAAAGCTACGATGAGAAGTATGAAAAGGGTCTTTTATCTGACTATTCCGCAGATGAATCAAAGGAAAGGGTAAAAGATGGCTTCGCGGAGGTTCAGAAGAAGAATGAAAAAGAAAACTTACAAGCGGAGTTAGACGGACTTGCTACTGATAGTCAAGCTTTCATTGCTATGAAAGATAAACAGGTCAAGAGATTAGAAGAGGTTTTAAATCGGGAACTGGAAATTTGGGATAAAATCATTGATGAATCCAAAAAAAGCTTGCAAAGCATCCAGGATAAAAACTCTGAACAATACAAGAATGAAGAAAAACTGTACAAAGAAAAAATAGAAAATCGTAACATTGTACAAGAAGATGGACAACAGCAACTAAATCAGGCCAAGCTTGCCGAGAAACAAAGACAATTTCAAAGTAAGTTTTCCTCTGTACAAAAAGGCTTACAACAGGCAGAGCAAGCCGCACAAGCAAAAGAATTGATGGTCGGTATCAACATGGACAGACAATCAAAAGCTTATATCAATGCATTACAAAAAATTACAAATTCAAAAATCAGCGATTTACGAATGAGACTAGCAGAAATGAATGCCATTGAAGCAAAAGGTGATCAAATAAAAGAGATAGAGTCTGCCAAACGAGATTTGCAAAACAGCATTTCGAATGAACAGCTTCGCTATAAGGATCTATCGCTATCAAAAATTGGCATTGAGCGGATTGATTTAGAAGAGAAAGCGGGAGATCGAGAAAATGCGTACCTGGCAGAAAAGCTAAGACGAGGAGGCGCATCAGATGATTCCCCTGGATTGAGGGCACTACGCATTGCTTCTGCTAAACAAGAGGTTCAGGACATCAATAAGCTAATCGGGCAATACAAGAAGGATATGGATATAGATGGAAAGAGTCCGGAAGAACGGAAGAAATATATGCAAGAAATTCGGGATTTAACCAAACAATCTCTACAGGCTCAGCTAGGGATTCTTGAGGAAGTGAAATCGCCTGTAGGAACCTTTAATTTGCCAGATGGTATAACAGCCATGAGCCGTTATGATTATTTGACGCAAGGAAACACCCATCAGTCCTTTACAGTTGGTTCAGGTGATGTAGTAGTAAATATCGCATTGCCTAATGTAACCAACAATACTACATCAGCACAATTAACTGCGATTGGGAATGGGATCGGCCGTGGCTTATTCACAGGTCGAGTAGGTAGCATGCGCGACCAAATGCTAATGGGGACGGCAGCTTATCGTTCAAGTTATCCGTAATATTTCGTTATGAAAATGAAGCCCTACCTTATATTGAGGTAGGGTATTTCTTTTACTAAGTAACGAGCGTGTCTTTTCCTGAATATTTCTCCCAAAAAGTCTAAGCTCTAACAAGGAGGTAGTAATATGACTCAGCAAAACAGCTTTCATTCAGAAGATTACATATATAAAAAGCGTCTCTTTTATGATAATGGTATTCGTTTTACCGAGGTAAAAGCAAAGCTTATTAATGATTACAAACCGCCTTCGCCTAATCTAAAGACACATGTAAACCAAACGCTGTCGTCTTCCGCTGGTTTAATCAGTCATGGAACCTCTCATTATACAACGACGCTTACCTTATTGTTTTACAGTAAAAAGGAATTTGCAGACTGGCTACAGTTTAGTGGAGCCAAGCATCGTTACTATGATGAAAAAGGAACGATTTATGTCGGGATTCTAACCGGGGAACCAGACATTAGAACAGCAGAGATGGAAACGAAATATATTGTGACGATTGGACTTTCTCTTATTCGGAAACAAGAGCATGAATACCGATATAAAAATCAATTCATTGATATGGAGAAGCATTGGGCAAAAACATATGTTGATGAAATGCAACAGAGAGGCTTAATTGCCAACTATGAAGATGATGGTGGGGCAATTTCTTACTTCAAACCTGACAAAGTATGTACACGCGCAGAAGGAATCACCTTTTTGATGAGGACCTACCGTCATATTGATCGGATTTTAAGGGGGTATTAATGGTGAGGCGTTGGATTGACATTGATCCACTAGATTGGTTTTATCGGGACTTGCTGGAGGCTACTCGTCTTCATTTGGATGGTGAAGGCACACAGAGTTTTATTGATGGGATGTATTATGATGCTTTTGAAAAAGGCTACGAGCGTATCGTCAAGCGCTTTGTTACCGTGGATGGACAACAGGAATTTCTCATTCCTGATTATAAGGTACATGATGATAATCCAATTTTTGTGATCGTACATGGGGTGGAGGTTCAACCCGAGAAGGTAGAGAATGGGAAAATTACGCTGTCCAATCCGATGTCAGGTGGAATTGAAGTTGTCTGTATTACTTTCGGGAAACCCAAATATAAGCAGGAAGGCTGTGTATATACACCCTTTAGCATTTGCGGGGAAAATGCTGTCCGCATGCCATCTGCGGATGTGATGAAAAAATCCCAATATACGTTTAGCCTACGCTTAAAGCCCGAAACTTGTACGGTTTTAGGGGTGAAGCTGAAGCGCAAGCTAGTAGATATTCAACCAGGAGATCATCCAGAACAGAAAATAAAAGAAGTGATTGGCTTTAATCGAGATGTATTTGTCATGCACGCAGGGCGAGTATATCTACCATACATGTATAATGGCTATCCGGCAAAAGTGACGTATAACTACAAGATGGGGGGGAAATTCAAAACAACAACAGACACAGTCATAGTAGAGTCAAGCTGTGTACGTTATAATGATCGATTCTTCCCAAAAGTCCAATTAAGAAGATTTGAATTTATGGTATTCCTGCAACGTATGAGAAGAAGCTTTTACAATCGTTTTACAGATAAGGAGTACAACCCTAATCCATCTCCAACTCGTTACATTGCTGATCAGGGTACCTTTTCTGGCAAGTGGTACGAGTCGGATGTGATCGATATTTTAGAGGAAAGATTTTTGGATGGATGCTACGCGTTTCCACTATATGAGGATGAACGCTTTGAACCAGAGGAATGTATCACGCGTGCCGAAGCAATCGTTTTTCTGAATCGATTCATTGAATGGGCAATAGAAAGGTTTAGGTAGGTGACGCAAAATGGCTTTTGTAAGTGATGTAAACTATCCTTCCTCCAGATTACTGGAGTCGATTATGAGACGAATAAATGCGTATGGAACACAGCCACGTGTAATTATTGAGCTAGATAAGCTGTCTTACGTGCCGGGAGTTCGGCAAAAATATGATACGGTACAGTACGTGTATGACTCAGTTGTGGGAAATATGATGTCCATCGACGGGATCACACCATTAACGAATGAAATAGATGGTACACCAATTATCGCCCCGACCGAGTTGATTAATACAACGATGTCAATGCCGATTTTGTCCAGTAGAACGATGAATGGTAAGAAGAATGACAGTACACATATAAATGGGATGCTAATTACAGATTGGCATGACTCTGATCCAAGGTGTTCTAGAAAAACACATAAAGGGATCGATTTGGACTGTGAAAAAGGAGATCATATCCATGCCGTATGGGGAGGCCGTGTCGTGCAATCAGGTTGGGTAAATGGGTACGGCGCTGCTGTGTACATTGATCACGGAAACGGCTGGTCTACTCGTTACGCTCATATGAAACCTAACGACTTGCTGGTTACGAAAGGGGAAACGGTCCATGCAGGGCAACCGATTGGGGTTGGCTGGAAATCGGGATTCGTGATTAAAGGAGGGGGAGGTGACGGTTCCCATCTTCATTTTGAGGTGCGGCAGAATGGTCAGGACCTTAATCCAGAGCCATTTCTACGGGGTGAGAAGGTAATTCAGGCTCCAGCACGTATCCTGTCACCAACCCAAAAATCCGTGCAATCAGCAGGTACCGCTATTGAATATCCGATGGAAGCCACTGCCTATCATGCAAAATGTACGGGGTGTACAGGAATTACAAAAGGGGGAACGGATGTTAGTGTCTGGAAAAATGATAAAATCATCGCTGTCGATCCCTCTATCATACCCCTCAAAAGTAAAGTAGAGGTAATTGTCGATGGCGTTAGCTGGGGAGAATATCTAGCTGATGACATTGGTGGAGCGATCAAGGGTAATAAGATTGATATTTTAATGGAAAATGATCAAAAGTGCAGGGCATTTGGTAGAAAACAAGTTCTTGTGCGGGTGAAAAGCTGGGGAGATGGTAGGGCACGCAAGTCAGATGGTCAAATTGATCATGCCGTTTCCACCTATCAATTTAACCGGACAACTGAAATAATTTCCTATCATAAGGATTTTACTGCAAAAAAGACGGCATTAGACCCTGCTAAGTATACAGAGATAGCAGGTGCCGAGCAGTACATCGACTACGATTCACACAATAAATCCTATCATCTTCTTGGATTTAAGAAAACCAATGCGGCCGGACAAATGAAAAAGTTTACGTTTGAGCATGACTGGTTTAAGGCTGGCAGTTTAGGTTGGGCTTATATGGCCAATCTGGAATTGGAAGATGTGGTTCAGGTCAAGGTTAATGGGGTCACAGTAGCTACGATAAGAGGTGTAAATGCCAAGTATGGGATAGCATATCCACCATCTATTCCTGTCCCAAAAGGAAAACACAAAATCGAATTTTCTTTATCCAATCCCTCAAAAGCTTCTACTGGACGTTTTGGCATTCTTTTCTTAAAAGCACGTGAATTCGATGTAGAATCAATTAATAGGAAAACGGTTTGGGATTATGAAGATACGATGAGTTCTGCGAAGAATTGGATTATGTATCAGCAAGCAGATATTAAGGATAATGGTGCCTATCAAACCATTACGTCTAAGGGAAAAGAAGCAGGTCTAGAACGAGTGGGCAGGGTAAAAAGCTTCCCATTTACCATTCAATTTAAGGTGAAGGTTGATAAAGCTTCCCAAGGAAAGGTATATATCTCTGATGGAAAAAAAGGGTATCAAATCGAGATTACCGATGCGGGGATCAGTACCAATGGTGGAGCCTATCAAGTCGACAATAAAAAGGATTTTGTGGAGTATGTTATTGTTTGTCATAATGAAACGGATATGGATGTCTATATTAAGAAGCAGCTCCCTGATGATAAAGAAAAGTGGGAAAATACAGGTGTGCGCGGAACAGCCGTTCCTTATGGGACAAACCGTATTTTGTTTGCTGTTACGAAGGGAGCCATACACCTTGCTGATGTGAGGTATGCATTCAGTAATTATGCTATCGAACAGTTTGCTACGCACATTGGGAATACGTACAAAGAAAAATGGTATGAGGTGGGAAGCTTTCAATACGAGGACACGTTCGTCTTAGAAGATGACATCATGTCGTGGGAGGTGAACTCACATCTAGATACCTCCTCTACAACTGCTGCTATTACGCTAAATAACGCAACGGGGAAATATTCTCCTACATTTGAGAGAAATACGATTTTTCCTGATACCTATAAAAGTCTACCGTCTCCCTATTCTTATTGGGAGGAAGGCGAAATGCGCCATGTTATTAGTGAAGGGACGCCTATTCGAATCTATGCTGGCTATGGAGAAGATGTGGTTCGCATTTTTACAGGACTGATTAAGGGTGAAATTGAAGAGGACGCCGAGGCTAAAACGATCACCTTTCATTGTGTTGATCGGTACGATATGCTAGAAGAATTTGTTTTTTATAAACCGATGACCTATCCACCAGAAGAAGCGTATGCAGGTGATGGTGGGGCCTATGCTTGGCTAAAATCTAGTATTGTTGAAGATATTGCAGTGACTGCTGGATTAAGCAATTGGCGGGTTCATTATGAAGATACCAAATATCCAGATTATGAAATTGAGGAAACAGTCTATATTGATGTAAATAAAGGGAAGAACACCTTTATGAAATTTAATAAAAAGACAAATGAATTAGAGGCAGTTACTCAGGAAAGTGTAAAAACAGTGGGAGGCTGGCAAAATCCATTTGTTGCGTCTGTCACCTTCCAGCCAGGAACCAGAGCGGCAGATGCTATCCAGTCATTGCTACAAGATATGCCCTACAGAGCCTACTGTGATAGATATGGAACCTTTCATGTAAAACGTCTCTCCTTCCTAGATGTCCCCCATTGGCAAATAATAGATTCAGCGAAATGGGAGTTTGTCGATAGTGACAACCTGCTAGAAATGACCTCCTCAACAGATTATTCGCGAATTCGAAATCACCTGATGATTTGGGGTTCAGAAGGCTTGGTTGAACATTTTTTTGATAAGAGTTTAATGGTGGCCACGAAAGGGAATATTCGATCAGCAGGTATGAAAATGTCTTGGATTGAGGAAAAGGATGGAGCTACCATGCGTGGACTGAAGGAGGAGATTGCCAATAAGGTTTTCTTTGATATGAAACGTCAAGCACGTACAAAAAATGTTGTGGTGAAGGGCAATCCATTTATTGAATTGCTAGATGGCTGTTACGTGTATGATGAAAATACGTATACGGCAGGTTACTATCTGATTAAAGGAAACAGGCTTGTTGGCAATGAAAGCGGCATGCTTAACTTTTTGGAACTAACCTGGCACTCTTTGCCACAGCCTAAATAGCCAAGAACTTTAGCGTATTTGTATTTTTCTACATCTTCATAAAAAAAGTAAGGAAAGTTTACGTATCAAACGATAACTGTTCCTTGCTTTTTCTTATATTGAAGTAGAAGCTGAGGTGTTGATGATGTCCAATCGTAACTTTACAAACGCAAATGAAGTTTTCCCCATTATAGACCTGATTAGAAGAGAGCTGAAAAAAGGGGCGCTATATGCAGGGGGGAATGATTTAACCATTGTCAAGAGCCGGAGAGAGCCAGAGGTTGTGAGTGTCGAAGTATTGCGAGAAATGGCATTAAATCCGTCACTGGTTACTACCGTTATTTATACATATGACAATGGGACAATTGAAAAGCTTAGTCTTGAACGTGATGAAAGCTTGATAGTTACGGGGTTTTTAGTCGAAGTAGAACAATCCTCCATCGTAAATGAGGAGCTGGAGGAGGAAACCGACATTCAAGCATATAGAGCGATTCGTGGCAGCATTATTCGAGAAAACGGTTTGTTTAAGAGTCTTCAACTTGATTATGTAAGGGCGGTGTAGGTGTTGGAGAGTGGTGTATGATCCCGAAAAAGTTGTTACTTCTAATCCATTTTCATTTGAAAAATCTAATATTGTCATGATCAGAGGAAAGATGAACGATGACGCAATACGTCGTAAAACCAAAAATCAGATTTCAAAAGGACAAACATGAACCAAATAATATCATATTTTTTTGAAGTACTCTCAATCGATTACCGAAAGAAAATATTAAAAATTCGGCTGTCTACTTTCCTTGATGCTAATTATAACTAAGATATCTTTCTTATTTAAGTAGAACCCGTTGTCCTTCCCGACAGGGGTTAATTTTTTTCTTTTAGTACTTATATTTAAAATAATTTAACAGAAATGTAACGTACACTTAGTTAAAACTTGTTGTTTTCAACAACTATTACCTATGAAGATGATCAAACCCAAGCATAAGAGGAAGCATCTCCTTGTTACATTCGATTAGATACAAAAAGCAAAGAAGGTGAACGCAATTGTGGATGTTAATGTGATGATTGCCATCATTGGAGGGGCAGTCTCTCTCAGTACAGGTTTTCTAGGTTATATATCGGGGCGAAATAACAATCAAAAAGAGGTAAGTATTTCAGATCGTCAATTACTGTCTCAAGCAGAACAGGCATTTCGGGCAGAATTACGGGAGGAACTACGAATTTACAAAGAAGAAATCAAAGCATTAAAACAAGAGATTGAGGTATTACGGCAAGAAAACTTCAAACTTTTAACTGAAAACAGATCACTAAATACTAAAGTTGAATCATTAATGTCTCGGTTAGGTGGAGAGCAAAACAATAAGAATTTTTAACAATTGCTGACTTGTTAAGATATCCCATTATGAAAGTAGCCATTAACCACATTATTTACAAAAGAAGGTGAGCACTATTTATGTTTATCATGAAGTATCCAATTCAAACAAAATTTCTAACTCCCAGAACAATGCGACGATCCGGAATGCCCATGAACCGTGTAGGTTTTATCGTGGCCCATGATACAGGAAACCCCGGATCAACAGCTTTTGCTAATATTAGTTATTACCAAAATACTTGCAACAGCATGAGTGTTTCTGCCCACACGTTTATTGATGACACAAGTATTTTGGAATGTATCCCTGCTACAACAGGCAAACCGGAAAAAGCATGGCACGTCTTGTATGACATACCTTTGGATAACCAATTATTTGGCGGAGATGCCAATGATATAGCCATAGGGGTAGAGCTTTGTTATGGGGAATTTAGAAAAAATGGGATCATAAAGAAAAAAATAAATGATTCTGAGGCGTATAAGCGTTATGTATGGTACATCGCATACCTCTGTTATCTATATAATTTGCTACCCCAAAAGCATATCGTAGGGCACTGTGATCTTGATCCTAAACGTAAATTAGATCCCACCAAAAATGCTTTTAAAAAAATAAATATCACATGGAATCAATTCATTCAGGATGTGGTCAAACAATATCAGTTATGTTCAGCCAAATCTAATAAAGCAGATGAGGTAATTGCTAAACCGATAGGAGAGGATGAAGAGAATTTGAAGCTTGCTGAGTGGCAATTTGTTATGCTGGCACAAGCCTTGAACGATCTTACAAAGAAAGGTTATTTAACTGATAACACTTGGGTAGAAAAGGCAAAATCTAAAAAGTTAACACAAAGTGAACTTAGCTTTATTATGACCATGGTGTTACAACGAAAACTAATAGGTGAAAACAAATGACAGAGTTAATATTAGAAAAAGCCCAATTACTCATCCTATTGTCCTTCTTAACAGAATCACTTACAGAAATTGTGAAAGGATTGTTTTCAAAGTGGATTCAAGACCAAATGACTTATTTTATATCTATTTTAGTGGGGATTGTCCTTTGCTATTCTTTTGAGATGAATCTGTTCGATATGCAACATATTTGGCAGCATGTCTCTATTGTCTCAGCTGGACTCATCGTAAGTCGAGGCGCTAATTATGTAAATATTTTTGTTAAAAGTATAAGTGTATTGCAAAAAGGAAACAAGTAAGTTCAACAAAAATTTTGATAGAAAACATTTAGGGAGCCAGTAGCGAATAATTCGTTAGTGGCCTTTTTTATAAGGATAGGGAGTTTTTTATATCTAAATAAGGATGTACGTTTCTTTTTGTGTAGGGAAATAAGTGGAAATCACATGCAACTTATCAAATCCATATATCGACTATTATAGTATTTGCTACTCGAAGACTATTACTTGAGGACCAAAAAACTAAGAAAAACGCATATTTTTAGGTCATATTTCTTTTTTTTACTAGAAAGGTTGGTTGGTAAACACTTATTTAGGTATTTAGGATTATTTAAAGAACGAAGGATATGCGTAAAACATAATAGCAGAAAGGAAAGATGAAAATGAATGCTAGATAAGATGGGCTTTATATGAAGAGTTTATTGAGGAATGAGTTACTACATATTTTAAAAATGTGACGATTAAAATGAATTAGGCTCTGGATAATTTGTACTTCTCTATTTCATACAATCAATTTCTCTAGTAAGCAATATCAAATTTGATTATCTCTCATAATATTTATGGTCGTTAGGAGGATTTATTATATGGAAAAAGCAAAAGGTAATACAGAAATTTTAGATATTGGAATTTTAAATCCAATATTTGATTTTGTGCTGTCCGGGGTGAACATAGCCGATAGAGAGGATGTAAAGCATGATTCCATTGTCCGAATACTAACTGCAATGAACAAAGGGGCTATCAAAAAGGATATCTTTACTTTTTCATATACTGTAATTAGAAGAACTGTTATGGACTATTATCGAAAAAAAAGAAGAATGATTATCCAAAAAAGCACAACGGTCCATTTCTGTGATGGAGCTGATGATGAAAAGGGATCTACTACTGATCATTTCTTTGGCGTTGATTATGAATTGGGCTATGGAATGGCTGATTTACGAAATGATTATCTATTCCATAAGGACCTGTTTACAAATCAAGAACAGAAAATTATAAGTTATATGCTGTTTACAGAAGATGGAATAGATATGAAGCCTACACAAATTTCTAACCAACTAGGTTTAAATAAATCCCACGCTTCACGAGCTATGAATAAGCTTAAGCACGTATGTTTGGTATGATTATAATAAGAGAGGCAAATTATTTCATATTAAATATATCATCATGCTCTTAAATCTGCAATCTTACTTGGAGAATTTTCACAACTTTTTAAAGACATAAAACGACAATATATTACAAAAATAAATATAGTATATCGATATGTGTACATTGTTTTTTATCAGCAAAAAATTATTTGTTGTAATAACGCACCTTTTATATCACATAGATCGACTATTTTTACTATGAAATAGAATCAAATTTCATAGAAGTACATGTAAATTTTTTGTCAATTTTTTTGATGACAATACTTGTGACCTTCTAGTATGTGGAGTAATTATGAAGGGGAGTTGTTTGAATGATAGCTAGATACATACTGGGTGGGAGATTAGATCCTCCTTATTATCCTATAAAAACAAAATCTTACTTTATAGGACGAGACATCTATGTAAAGGGAACGAGAAGTTCAGGTACTAAGAGAATAATTACAGATGCCTTTTATTTATCACATGATGTTGAGTTTTATGCTATTTCCATAAAATCTGATATTATCACCCCTTCTGATAATTGGAGTCTTCTCATTGATAATATGAAAATTATTAAAAACGTTTATTGTAAAAATTTTGAGGAGGGGCTCTATTTTCAAGTTGCGCATCCAATCAGAGCAGGAACCCTATGTAAACTAGAATTCTATACAGAGGTTGGTGATAGAAAGCAAGTTGAGGTGTTATATCATTTTTTATGCGATCCTGAAGTCGAACCAGTTTTGACTGAAACGATTGATAATGGTTACAGATCCTATTCCTTATGATTGCGTTTTCATTTCCAATCACTTTTTATTGGACTTTCATTAATATATTAATTGGCTTGGTTTTATCCATGATTTATCACATAAATAAGCAAGATAAAAGGAAGCAGGTAATGTTGTAATGATAGGTTATTTAAATAAATGTCCACATTGCAAGGAAGAGGCATCCTTTGTATTGGAGGAATTGGAATGCGATAAGTCTCTGGTTGCATGGTGCCGCTCGTGCGGGAACTACATCAATCAAACCTTTACATTAGAAACCTTTCGGAGATGGTGGGAAAGACACCAGCAGGGGGAGGAAAAGATCGCACCTCCAATCAAAAAAGAAGTGTTGGAAAAGTTGAAAATGCTAGAAGAGACTATCGCACAAGATTCCTCTTGTTATTTGAATAGAGTAGAAATACATTTGAAAGATTTTACTGATTACGTATATAAAAATGATGCCGAGTAGTTCGAGTTTATGATAGTGATCTCACGTTTTTATCCTGCTCAGCAGATGGAACATGCATAATAGTTTAAAAACACTGATCTTATTCATTTTGGAGTGAGAATATGATAAAACTTGATACCATTTTCCAAGATCAACAGTTTGGTGATACGAAGGCAACGATTGACCTTCACTTACTTGTTAAAATTTTGAGTGAGTATGTAGCTTTGCGAGAAGAAACCAAGCAATTATTGAAAAAAAACCAAGCTTTATCGGTCAACAATGAACAGCTTTGTAATCAATTACAGGATCAATGTCAACAGATAAAACTGTTACAGAGCCAGATCGCTACGAATCAAAATCAAACCGGTAAGGACAGCAGCCAAAAAGATCAAAATGAATTATGGATAAAGCATGATCAGTTTTTTTGGGGCTTTTTTGATAGTAAAGAATAAATGACGAAGGAAAGAAGACGCCAGATGGGAGGGAAGCAGTGTACACGTTAGGTAAACTTATCGAAAAGATAGATGAGATTCAAAATGTTATGGAGCAAATAAACAGAGCGATGAGACATACTTCATCTGCTTCGGTAGAAGTGCTTCGTCGACATAAAGAACAACTAGAAGAGATCATAGAATATATTATGGAACAAGAAATTTCATCCTCCCTTGATCTGGAGGGCATGCTGATGAAACATAAAAAATGCTTGCGAGAATGTATGGAATCATCTTATAGCAATAAAAGGCCCTATACAGAGAGGAGCAGGGACTATACGCCATGAAGATAAAATGCAAGGATCTATATGAAGCTTTACAGCATACTCATAAGTCTCTAATGGACATGGGTTTAGATATCGCAAACATTGGTTGTGGTACAGCTAATTGCTTAGTTACTTATGAGCAGCTAAGGATAAAAGAGAGTTATATGGAGCTCTATAATGCCGACGTATCTTTGAAGGAAGTAGACCTTGATGATATACAGAAACAAATAGCTGCTTGCATGCGAGAGTGTGTAGACTTTTGAGACGGGAATACTCCCGTCTTTTTTGTTTTGATATTTGGTAGTAGGAGAACTGGTGGGGAGAATGCCTATTTGTAAGAACAGAAGGAATCACAGCTGTTATTTTAATCGCAACGATCCAAGAGGGTAACACGACAACTATAGTATGACATTCTCAGGTAAAGGATGGTTGCATGATTATTGGAATGAAATCCATCATCGTAATACTGCTGACGATAACAGAGCTATCATCTATAAATCTGTTCTCCCAATTAGACAATCTCTTAGCAGGTCAAAAGAACACGGTTTCGTTTGCTACAACAGCTTCCATTGTTACTCAACAAAAACAAATGCAGGGGACGATCATACACCATATGATCTCTAAAAATATTTCCATCACAGAGGCAACAAAATTATCCAACTATATTCTTACTTTTTCGGAAAAGTACAACGTAGATCCTTTTCTAATCGTAGCAATAATCGAGGTCGAAAGCTATTATCATCCCAATCGGATTGGCAAGCATAAAGATACGGGCCTTATGCAAATCTTACCTTCTACACAAAAATATATGGGTATAAAAGGAGAGCTTACAGACCCGGAAGTGAATATTCATGTTGGCTGCAAGTATCTAGCCTATACGCAAAGCAGATTCGGACCGGAGCTGGGGATTATTGCTTATAACCAGGGAGAGGGAAATGTCGTACGTGGAACATTTAAAACAACCTACCTCATGAAAGTGAAAAAGGTCTGGTCAGCCATTAAAAATAACGCATCTTATAAAAAATATGGGGACTGAAAATGTAATGATAGAAAGGAATGTCATGCACTCTTTACCGCAAACATTGAAATAATCCTTGAGGGCCATATCCATGTGACTAGTAGGGAGTGTATTTTTTATCGCCAAAAATGCCGGTCATATCTGCATCTTTTCGTTAGGATAGCCCGACTATTATAGGGAGAAGGGAAAAGAAAGAGATGACTAGGAGTGAACGAAAGCTTGTTAAGTCAACGATACCTCCGTTTACGGAAAGAAAGCATAAAAGATATGCACAATATAGACCTTATTCATGCCTGTAAAGAAGATAAAGAGCTGTTAGGAGAGTTTTTGGAAGAAAACAAGGAGTTTCTTTTCTCGATTATCAAACACTATAAAGGTAACGTTGAGGAATTGTGCTTTAAGTTTCGAGTAACAGAAGAAGAATTGCTTCAGCATGCTTATATTGGTGTTATTAGTGCTCTACAGGAGTTTGATTTTCATCGGGGATTCAAGTTTACAACCTTTGTGGTTAGACCGATAATCTGGGAGATCAATCAACTGCTTTATAACGATTCACGATTTGTAAGATTAAGCAGGGGAGCTGTAGAACAGATTAAGCGAATGATCGCTATTGAGGAAAAGCTAGGATATCGACCTAGCGAAGAGGAAATGGCTAAGCTACTTGCTATACCGGTAGAAAGGTATAAGGAAATAGCCCGATTTAGTGATGAAATTGAACATTATCACGCGTATGAGAACTTCGAGATGATTGATGATAATTGCAGTAATATTGAAGAGCATGTAGTGGATAAGGTTTATGTAGAACATTTACTGGGAAGCTCAATTTGCAATGATTTTGAGAAAACAATTATGAAGCTTATCATGGAAGGTATAAATAATACTCAAATAGCCGAACGTCTTCAGGTCTATCCTATGACGATTAACAGAGCAATCATGCGTATTAGGAATAAGGTTCTGAATTTTCAATCAAACAAAACAGACCTGCAGCAGCATGTCACCTCTAAATATGATCGGGAAATCAAACTTATTGAAGAGGAAAGTAGATTGCGCAACAAACTTATGTGTGTTAGCGAAATAGCAGAGCTCTTAGAGAAATCAGGATTTAACAGGTCTGCTTATTCGAATCGAATTTTATACTACATTCGGCAAAAGGTAAGTAAAAAGTGGCAGGATCAGCCGGTTAATGTTGGAAAGCCCGGGCAGAAGGCTAATTCTGTTAGAGGTGTACAGCAATTGAACCCCAAACAAAACGCAAGGTAATGGTGAATGAACGATGGAATTAACATTTTACTATCGCTCGTCTTGTAGTTCATGCAGGAAATTATCAGCGACCTTAGATCAAATTATTGAGGAAAGGAAGATTGCGATTCGTTCGATATGTGCTGAAAAGGAAGATGCGCTCGGCATTATGTATGTGCCACTCGTGATTATATCCTACGGCGGCTCTGAGGTAGGCCGCTTTACAAGCGCTTTGAGCAAATCTGTCATTGATAATTACTTGGATGAACTCCAGCAATATATAGATGACTACCTGTAAAGAAACAAAATGATCGAAGAGATGGTCAAATATATAAAAATTCGTTACAATATAAATGAGAATTATTATCATAATTAGATTTTACAACTATGGAGAAGCAAATGAGGAAAAGTAACACAACCGGAGTGATGGACAAATGAGCAACATTGGCTTTCACCAGAACTTTAATCTATTCTTTGACGAGCTTGGGTTGGCTCGACAGAATGTAGATCGTACAGAGCGGATGACGCTGCATTCTTCAATTGGAGAGGGCTCTATCCGTCGCTTTGTCCCGCGTCCGGATATGGAGGTTGTGATTTCTGATTACACCTTCCATGACAAGCATGCAATGAGTTTTGCCCCGAGAGAAGAAATGGTTGAGCTGAGTTATTGCTTTCAAGGAGCAAGAGAGGTTAGTCTTCAGGGCGTTCGTCAGGAAATTGTTTCAGGAACTTGTACATTACAATTTATGAAACAGGAGCAAACTCGTTTTGAGTTTATGGGAAAGCAGCCCTTTTATATGCTTGGTATTGGTATTCCAGTTTCTAGCTTTCATCATTTTATGGAAGAGGCAGATGGTGCTAGATCGGTTCATTTTTCGGATATCTTGGGAAAACGCTCTTTCCGGGCTTTTCAACAAACGATCGATCCCCCCTCCTCGATTATCCTGCAACGCTTGATAAAGCTAGTAGATTCACCAAGAACACGAAAATTCGAGATGGAATGCACGATCATGGAAATTCTGTCTACAGCCTTCCGAACCTTTTTACTAGATAGGAATTCAGAATCGACTCAGCTTACCAAGGATGATATGGGAAAAATTCGCCAAGCTCGTGCGATCATGCTTGAGTGTATGGCAGAGCCGCCAACACTAATCGAATTGTCTCGAATGATTGGGCTTAATGACTATAAGTTAAAAAACGGCTTTAAGGAAATGTACGGGACTACAGTATTTGGATATTTACGGAATAAACGAATGGAAACGGCGCTTTTATTACTGCAAGGCGGCAAAATGAATGTGAACGAGGTATCGTGCGCAGTCGGGTACTCTAATCCTAGTTATTTTGCAGAAGCTTTTCGGGAAAGGTATGGTGTTAACCCTAGTGAGTTGGTTCGACGTTCCGTTTCCTCTTACCGCGAGTGAAAATAAGGGTTTACAGGACATAGTAATCCACTGTCATATTGGCTGATAAAAAAACATAAGGATTTTTTCACCTAAACTGCCTGATAAGGGCAGTTTTTTTATTGCTTTTAGCATGGCGAATCGATGGACAAGTGCAGATATGTAGAATGAAAGCCTTCACATAGGTTATGAAATGATAGATTGATAAATATCCCGCTAACCGCAATCTCATTTCCTCTACTGGTAGATATCAGGCGAACCTGCATTATAAGATGTATGTATTGATAATTAATCTCATTTGCCGAGTTGTTAGGGTAATGAAACAAAACCGCCCAAGGAAGCGGTAAAAAAGGAGAAGCAGAAGAAGATGCAGGTAACAAAGATACTGACTATTATCGTAGGGGTGGCTATGCTACTGCTAGCTACAGGATGCACAGGAGCAGGCAAACCGAATACGGGAGTAATGGAAGAACAAACAACAGCTACCACAGCTAACGAAAAATCATCCTCCCATTCCTTCCCAAAAACAATGAAACACATGAAGGGACAAACCGTTATACAGAATAAGCCAGTTAAAATTGCTACGCCATACATTGCTTTTGTAGACTATTTAGCTGTTCTGGATGAATATCCTTATGCCGCATCAGGGATTTCAACCATTGAACAAAACTTTCCTAATCTTAGTAAACGTATAGCAGGGAAAGCGATCATAGACCTTGGCTTAGAGGCAAATATGGAAAAATTACTAAGCGCGAAACCAGATTTGATCATTGCAGCGGATGACATGATTGGCCAGTATGAACAATTAAGTCAGATTGCTCCAACTGTTATTTTTACTCAAGCAGGTGATTGGCGAGAGACATTGGAGCAGATCGCTGCTGTAATTGGGAAAGAGGATGTAGCGACGAAGATATTAGCAGATTTTGACCAAAAGTCAGCAGACTACAAAAAGAAGCTGGCTTTTAGAAGCCAAGAGTCTGTGCTATTTACCATGTCACGAAGCAAGGATCAATTTGTAACCTGGGAGGAAAAACGCTTCGAGCCTTTTTATAAGGGATTAGGGCTAAAACCGGTGCCAGGAGCAAAAAAAGGTGGTCAATTGTCATTGGAGAGCTTAGCCCAACTAAATCCGGATCATCTGTTTGTGATTAATAATTGGCAAGATCCAATTCCGGGGGGAGTCAAGGAAGCGTTAAAAGATAATCAGGTATGGAACAGTTTGAAGGCAGTCAAAAACAATCAGGTGTATTTTTTAGAGGACCCTTCACTACCTGGACCGATGGCGTTAGCTAAAATTGACGGTTTGGAACAAATTATGCAAGCAATGGGGAAAAAATAAGAAGCGTAAAGGGAAAATAATCTAACAAATAATAGAAAAGGGGATGTATGATGAAATTGAGATTCGCGGTTATGTTCTTAATTGTGCTAGCTGGCATGATTTCAATAGCCGCCTTTAACCCGGTCATTGGTCCTCTTTCACGCAATTTAGGACTAAGTGAGGTTCAATCAGGTTGCTTGGTTTCGATCACAGGAATTTGTTGGTTACTAGGTGGTTACTATTGGGAACGAAGACCAGCCAAAAGTAGAAAAAAATTACTAGCTTCTATTATGTTTGTCTATTTAGTCACCCTAATCGTATTTGCTTTGCTCGCGGACAATGCCAAGAGTAATACGCTGGGTGCTGGTTCCGCTAGTTTATTTTGGATATTCTTGATTTTACGAGCCATTGCAGGCTTTTTCTTTGGGGGTATTCCTGCTAAAGCTCAAGCATATGTAATGGGCTGGACAACGCAGGAAACACGCACATGGGGGATGGCACTATTCGGTGCGGCAAATGGTCTTGGTTTCGTGCTGGGACCAGCGATGAGTGGCGGATTAGCAGTGATTAGTCTGACCGTACCGATGTATGCGGTAGCTATTCTTATGTTGGTGATTGCCGTTATTTTCCTGTTATCCATTCCAGATGAACAGGAAAGTGAGATTCGTCGAACAACAGCCACGATCTCCCCAAATGATTCACGAATCCGCCTTTATCTGTGGATTGGATTTGTTTTATCTGCTGCACTTAATATCGTTCAGGTTACGATTGGATTTTATATCCAAGATACCTTGGGCTACAATGCTCAAAAAGCGACACAGCTTATCGGACTAGGGTTAGCTATTTCGGGTATTATGGTTGTTGCTTCTCAAGTTCTCATCAGTAAGTATTTGAAATGGGAACCTGCAAAAGTGCTGCGAGTAGGTCTTTCATGTGTGACTTTAGGTTTAGTAGGATTTTTGTTGTTCATACGCTTTGCATACATTGATTTTGCTATTTTAGGAATTGGAATAGGGTTTACCTTATTAGGATATAGCTCGGGAGCTTCCCTAGCTGTTGAGGACTATGAACAAAGAAGTGTTGCTTCCTTTATTGCTGCACTGCAAGGGGGAGGCTCGTTCTTTGGGCCTGTTATCGGTACGCTGCTGTATACAAGCAATAAGGTGCTACCATTCTCGTTTTGTGTACTTTTGATTTGTTTGTCAGGACTTTCTTTATTTAGAAAAAGACATCGTGCAAGGGTTTCTGTATAGCAGGAAAAAAGCGGAAAAATAGATGAATGAACTTCGGGAGCATGAAGATTTACTGGCTCTCGGAGTTTTTTTGTATCGGAAAAAATAGTAAAGCTTATTCTTGGTTTGTGGTATAATTCAAAACATTTAAAATGGAGGTAAGCTTAACTATAGACGATATTCGTAAAGGGAGGCTTTGTAGGTTAGAGAAAAGTTCAACAACTAGAGAAAGCTGTATTGAGAGACTACGCGATAAGGTTCAATTACCAAAATGAACCAATGTAATAACAAAGGGGTGGACGTATGCTTCAAATTGTAAAATTGAATAAAGAAGATTACCCTAATGGGAAAGTCATTACATATCAATATCAATCAGATTATTATTACGATGTGCGGATGATATCTAGTGAGAGGGGATGGAGTGTAGACCTCTGCGTAGAAAAATTCGAGAAAACGTTTCAAAAAAAGGAGCTTGGCAATCTCTTTGATGATGATAAAGATGAGCTTGAGTGCTATGCTGCCCTGCGAGATAACAGAGAAGTGGGGATTATCACAATTGCTTATGCAAGCTGGAATCAGAGCTGTGTTATTTGGGATTTGTATGTAAATGAAGAGTGCAAGAGACAGGGGATAGGCAGAGAATTAATTCGTTTTGCTTGTAAACGAGCCAAGGAACTCAATAGTCGCATGATTACTCTAGAAACTCAGACTTCTAATCATCCAGCTATTCAATTTTATTTAGCCTGTGGGTTTACGTTTATCGGATTGAATGTCATGAGCTATTCAAACCAGGACATTGAGAAAAAGGAGGTCAGGATTGAATTGGCCCAATCCTTGAAGGGAATAATGGAGCAGTGAAGTAAAAGGGGGAATAATCCAATAAGAGAGTCCCCTTTCCATAAAACGTGGTCGAACTTAATTATTGTTAAAAGCGTTCTATATGAAAGGGGAAATAACAAAACCATTGGGATTTACTCTAATCAGGCAGTTCGGAGTAAATGTTTTATTGGCTAAGATAAGCTTTTATTGCTTGATATACCATTTTAATGGTTATAGCCAACAATATCACTGCTATTCCTCTTGCTTTTTTATTTTCCCACACCTTAACCAAAGCATATATACTTGAGGCTAGTATAAGTAAGCAGATAATAATATCTAACATAGTTAATCCTTAATAAGGTGTAATTTTATTTTTTAGTAGGTCATACGCATCTGCAAGAGCTTCTTTACCTGCCTTTGAGGCATTGTAAAGTTTGACGGCATTATAACCTGCTACGCCTGCTTCAGGAAGTAGCAAAATGATGGTTTCCCAAGTTACCAAAGCCGCACCTAGCATTGATGCAATTGCGACTTGTGCATCTATTACATCTCCGTGTTTACTCTCAACTTTGTCTGCATATCTAATGAATTTGGATACGTTTTTATTACCTTTGCTATATTTTGTTAACCTTTTACCTTTAGGCTCCTCTAAAAAATCATTTACCTTTGGAAAAGCCTTAAGATAATAATAGTCGTCATTAATCTCATCGTAAGTGACTACTCCCGGACGACCGCCACTCTCACCTTTAAAGGCTTTTGCAAAGGAAGCCTTATCTTCACTTGCTGTAACAGGTTGACTTAAAAAGTCTTGAGATAATTGTTCACCATCAATAAAAAACTTTTTATCACTAGTTATCTTAATCTCGGTAACTTTTCGGTCCGTAGTGTTTTCATGTTCCTCATGATAGTATTTGTTTTCTGTTATTGTTATCAACTTTACTAAGGTTTCTTCTGAATCTTTTGTTACTTCCCTATAAACCTTTTCCATTTCTTCTCCGATTTCATTGCCTTCAATATCTAGTATCGGGGTTTTTTCATCATAAACCAAATCGCTTGATTCAGCCCTTGCCGATTGAATATTTTGAATGCCGAACATGCTGAAAATTAGCGCAAAAACCATCATTAAACTTGTTATTTTCTTGAACATAATAGTCCTCCCAGTTCATTTCAATACTTACAACCGCCTGATTAGAAAAAAATCCCAATTAACGATTTAACAATATACTAATTTTTGGGTTTTTTCTAGACTTTTCCATAAATTTGTCGTAATACAATTTTATTCATTATTTTTCGCTGTATCATCTCTTCATGTAACGAAGCCGACTTTCTCTAATAAGTGGTATGCAGCTGATATAAAAAAGCGCGAGATAAAGAATGATTCTTTCTCTAAGCCAGCTAAAGCAACCTATGACAAAATTATTTCTCTCATTCCTAGTCTTAAAAAATTCCCGGTTATGAATGTCAGTTATCATTATTCGATTAGTTCTTTTGAGATTTTACTTTCATCAGGGATATGAGAAAAAATGGGGGGCTAGTATATTTATTGATCAAAAAACCGGTAAATTGAAATCGTTAGTTACTATTCAAACTCCTTTAAAATCCCTTCCTTCAGATGAAACAGCAAAACAAAAAGCAATGGCATTCCTGAAAGAATTATATGGAGACAAAGCAAAATCAAACAAAGTTAAAGATATTATGGATTGGGGAAGGGAAGCAGAAAAAGAAATGAAAGGGAGAGTGTTCAATTGTTCCTGCCAGAAATTACTGAAACCACAATAATGATTGGGATTAATGGTGATGGGGGAGGTTTTTTAGGTGGAACATTAAAACCATTCAGTAAGGTGTATAGATATACAATTTTCATTCTTTATGCGAAGAAAAAAATTCTCATGAGCTGCTTGTACTAGGTATGTGGATGCTAACGACCAACTTTATTTTTATTTATGGAAATATAATAAGTCAAAATTATAATACTCTATTGAAGGAAGGAAGCCATACAAAAATTTGCAATTGAATTGGGCTATTTGAAATCAGCTTAACAAAATAGTTAGGAAGGAAAATCTCGTCAGTGAGCTATGTACAATGCCTATTTATAAAAAATACCCCATAAAGGGGCAAAGATTAAGGTTTTAGGACTGAAATGGCGTGACGAACTTTATAGGCAAATTGGACGGGATCGTCAATTGATTCAAAGTGTATAAACATGATGCCAGGGTTGTTAAAAAGCCAGTGATTGTGAAGGGCGGTAACCAGTATATCGTAATGTCGAAGAGCAGAAATGAATGGGTTAATTTCTTCTGGGAGAATTACTGTTTCTCCCAAACAAAGCGCCTTCCCATTTTGATCCATTGATTCAAATGAAAACATCATCGGTATTGTTAGAAAGTGGATCTATAGCCATTGAATTCGTCTCCTCCTAAAGTTTTTATTATAGTGTACTTCTGTGGAATAAAAGTGCCTTTAGGTGATATAGCCCATTTCAAAACGGGAATTATGGAGTGGGATTGATGAGTAGGGCTGACACAATAAAAAATCTATACGATCAAGCTAAGGATTTTTAAAGCACAAGGTATGCCCATTTTACAATGAACAAACCATTCAAAGATAAGAAAGCGTGTGCCGCAATGGGGGGGATGATGGACAAAAACCACCGCACATGGTTCTGAATGAACTATTCGATTGGGCTGAAGAAAACGGTATGAATCGGGTTATGGATACAAATTCGTGAACTCGAAGATGATCTAACGTTTTTAGATGAGTAATTCATACAACACACGATTCGTAAATGGGGAAGTCTAGTATGAGAGAACTTCAGCATCAAGGTCTACCTTCCTAAATTTTATTCAATCCGGGGTCTGGTTGGATAACAATCCGGGGATTTCACATCGGACACTTCAGATAGCTTCATCAAATAATAACACTCTTCCCGTGACATATGATCTGCCATAAGTGGAGATAACGTTCCTAATAACTCATCCTTTAATCGTAGATCCTCAAGTTCATGCAAAAAGCTCTGAAATAATTTAATTTCCATTTCAGCTTGATGATTAAAACGATTGAGTGCTGGAAAGTCAGGCAAATTTGTTCGTAGGTAACCAGCTAATTCAATTGCTTTTAGATAAAAGTGCTGAAATTGTTTCGAAAAGTGCATGCTTTTTTGTTTATAGTCATTTTCCACCATATCCAGATTAGAAGAGATGGATTCAGCATGGCCAACAGCATCAGAGAGCCATACCAGATGCAAATGTAGGGGATGATAGGATGGGGGCCAATTACCAGATAAACAGGTCTCCAAGATTCGTTCATATTCTTCTAGCTCATTAATCATATGGTTTATAAAAGTTGGAGGAAGGTTAATGGAAATCTTACCAATAAGATGTCGTTCTAAAAGATGTAGCTTAAACTGGCGCAGATTTTGTACCTCGGTATTTGCTTTTTGGTTGAGTGTATGAATTTCTTCAGCTGACAAATTCCTGCGTGCATAATCTAATAACTTGTCAAATGTATGAATGAAATAGTTAGCCTGCTCGATTTCTGTTTGCTCTTTTGGAGCCAATGATTCAAAAATAAATCGGGAATGATCTCCCAGGATTTGAAGCCAGAAACGGTTTTCAAAAAGAATATCATCGCAAGAAGTTTTCATCACGTCGTTCCCTCCCTTATACGTCCAGAATATGTGTGTAAAACGAGAGGTATGCTAGGGGATTCAATAGATGTAACTTCAAGCCTATTCCTTGTCGGATAGGCTTTTTTTCATACGAAAGCCCACTATAAGTAGAGAGGTGAATTCAAGGTGGATTAGAATAGAAGAACTGATTCAAAAGGGAGGATAAGCAAAGTGTCTCTTACACACTAGGTTGTAAATTTCGGGAGTATCTACATCTATTGTCCATAAGGAATCATTAAAAAGAATAAACAATCCTTTTTGGCTCTTAAGTATTGTTTTTGCCCCTTGGTCACCTGTAAGAAGTTTTATCTCAGGAAACAAGGATTTGGTAAGAAGTATTGGAGGTATTGTGATATCTTGATATTTTGAAGCGATGAAAAGAGGTTTTTTAGTGTATGTGTAGTGAAACACTTTAATTATTTGATTGATATGTTTTCTAGTTACAAAAGGTTGATCAGCAAGCATAACTAAAACTGCCTGAGCTTGTAAAGAAATTGCCTTGTCCAATCCAGTTTGAAGTGAATGTGATTGACAGATGGTATGTGAAAAAGTACGTGCGATATGCAACTTTGATTTATTCTCGTACTTGGGAGACAACCATTCAAACGAATCATTGCTTCTTCCTACGACCACAACGTTCTCCAGCATAGAATGCAGAGCTTCGTGAAGTGCCCAGCTTCCTAATGGCAGATTTCCTAATGGCAAATACCGTTTATCTACCCCCATCCTTGAACTGGTTCCTGCAGCCAAATAGATCCCAACCGTCTTTAAGGATTCGCTCATAAGTTAACACCAGATTCTCATTCTTTTATGTTTCGCTTGAATGATCTCAGCTATAATACTAATTGCTATTATTAGTGGTCTCTATTTCTACGGCTACTGTCATGTATGTTTTTAAATCCCTTATGTTGATAGTAAATGTAGGAATAGGAGTCATCACGGGTCTTGTTATTCTACTCTTCATAAAACGATTTTCAAAAGGGAAACAAGTTGGAGATATCGCAATCGTAAAAAAAGGAAAAATTGAAATAAGGGAATCTGGATTATTCGTCGATGGTGTTTTTGTAAGCACCATAATTGGAACAGCCAATGTGCAAAATGTAATTCTAGAAGAGGCTTTTGCAGTGACAATTGAGCCAAATGAAGAGTATTTACGCATTATTTTAGACAATTATGGGCAAAGAAAAGCTATTCTTTTTGAAGCCACACGTTCTATCGGTGTCAAACGATATCATTATACTTGTAAGGATTTTAAAAGTGGTAAAACAATCATTGTGATCGTCCCACTGATCCGAAACATAGATAAGCTTTTACATGCAGTTAAAAATACACCTTTGCTTGAGTCGGTTAAGAAAAATCCATCATTAATGGATTCCAGCGTGTAGACCAAATAACCGAAAGGTATGGAGGTCTGCACGCCTTTTTGTTGAATGATTTGAATATAGTGGAAAGGAGTGACTTCTTGCTAAACAGACAAGTTTCACACGTCCATGATTTAGGAACGTGGCATGTTTTTTACAGTGTCATTTGATTCAGCTAAATCATCTGACGTACTAACACGGAAACCGTTATATCAGGCCTATAAATTGAGCAATATAAGCATTATGTAAGTGTCCGAATCCCTTGGACGTTTGTTGCTGATTACAGCTATTAGCGTTTTTTAAGAGTATAACGCCCACTTGCCGTACTTTATACAACAAACACACGTTTTATCGCTCTACATAGGAGGGGGAAGGGGAGAGTAAATTTACACTCGAGTCAGAGTGTTTTGCTATCATCGAGATAGGGGCCAAAAAAGTACATGCCCATGAAGCAATTGTGAGGAGTGAGCAACATTGTCGACTCAGCCACGTGGAACAAGCTGATTTACAGATTTTGTTATTACTTTGGCTTGGATCAGGCTGGTATGGGACAGTGCCCCCTTACCTTACATAATTTAGAGAACAGTATACCTAAGGAGTGGCAGAAATGGCGCGTGTTTTATTTATTAATGGTGGATCAGAGGGACATATCAATCCAACTATTGGAGTTGTGCAAGAGCTTATTTCGCGTGGAGAAGAGGTAGTGTACTTCTCTATAGAAGCTTTTCGGGAGCGTATTGAGAAGACGGGCGCTACTGTACGAACATTTGACGATCAAAAATTTATAAAAGCCTTTATCTCAGGTGGAAGAGATTATTTACTCGAAAGAATCAACGGTCTTTTACTTACGGCAGATATCGTCATACCTAGCGTTCTTGAACAGATCAAAGGCGAGCATTTTGATTACATTATCCACGATTCCATGTTTGGTTGTGGACGGTTACTGGCCCAGATCCTTAAGCTTCCCGCAATCAATTCTTGTACTTCTTTTGCGCAGACAAAAGCATCATTCGATAAAATGTTGGCACAGGTTTCTAAAAAAATTCCTACAGAAATAAGTAAACGAATTCAAGATGAATTTCAAAGACTGACGAACATGGTGAAGGAAAAATATGATGTGGAGATCCATTCTCCTTATGAAGTTTTTTGTAATCCTGCACCACTTACAATCGTGTGTATAACTAGGGAGTTTCAACCTTTTGGAGAAGCATTTGACCAAACTTACAAATTTGTAGGTCCATCCATCTCTTCACGATTAACGCAGGAAAACTTCGACCTTACTGCAATCAAGGGGAAAAACCCCATTTACATTTCACTGGGTACTGTCTTAAACCAAGCAATTGATTTCTATAAGCTATGTTTTGAGGCATTTAGGAACACTGATCATACGATTGTCATGTCTATTGGGAATAAAGTCCAAATTTCTGATTTAGGGGATATTCCTAAAAACTTCATCGTAAAAAATTATGTTCCACAAACTGATGTACTGCAATACACTAAATTATTTATTACACATGGTGGAATGAACAGTACCAATGAAGGTCTCTATTTCGGTGTTCCGCTCATTGTAATCCCACAAAGCGCGGACCAGCCGATAATCGCGGAGCAAGTCGCCAATATTGGAGCAGGCATTACATTACAAATGCAAAGCTTGACTGCAAATCAACTACGTGAAGCCGTAGATCATGTGTTAAGCCTCTCATCTTTCAAGAAAGCTGTTGCAAATATTAGGGAAGCCTTTCGAAAATCAGGTGGATATCATCAAGCTGTTGATGAGATTTTCGAATTTAAAAGTCAATATCATATCTAAATATTTTTTCGCTACTATATTGTTGACTTTTTCCCAGTGGTTACTGCAACTTCTTTTGTAATGAAGGAATGGAATAGGATTTATTATAAAAGAAAGATTGTATACTAAATACTTAAAGTAACACGGGATCAAGAGAACAACTAAAAGTAGCTTACGCAGATGTTTATAAAGAGTTATAGGAGCAATAGGGGAACGGGTTCAAATTTCTTCTTTAACTAACGAAGCAGGAGAGTTGAAGAAGAATGTTTAACTTTTTGGTTACCAATTAGGTAGTTTAATGGAATAATTCAATTCATCTGACCAACTTTGACTTGGTCCAGAAACATAATGTGATTCTCATCTACCCTGCATTAACCTATGCTCCATTTCTTTTGCTGTATGAGGAGGAATAGGACCTTAGTATACCTTTTTCATGGTAATTTTTCTGTACATATCCCTAAATAAGATCGGGATGTCTCCTTGTACTATGATCTGCTCCTTGTACGGCTTAACAATTACTTCAAAGTTACGTCCAATATCAGTACCAAGTAAAGAGATAACTGGACGGAGCAGTCTTTTCTTTAAAGAAAGCTTTTTATTTGTAGGTTCAAATTTATCAAAAATGATGATCGTACCACGCTCTTTGGTTACTCGTATCATCTCCTTCATACATTGATTTGCATCAGGCACTACAGAAAGAATAAGATTAGCTACCACCATATCAAATGATTGGTCAAAGAATGCTAAATGCTGGGCATCCATTTCTAGAAATTGAATATTCATTTTTTTGTTTGTTTTTTCTTTGGCTTTAGAAAGCATTGAGGGAGATATATCTATGGCAGTTATTTGAATGTCCTGTTCAGTAAAAAAGCATAAGTCAGCACCTGTACCGATACCAACAAATAGGACATGCTGCTTCTTGGGTAAGACAAGGTCTTCAAACACCTTTTTTCTTGCGTTCAGAAAGATACCGGAGTTAAAAAAGACATCATAGAAAGGTGCTCCTACTTTATAAATAATTTTGTTCCATACGTTGTTCATTCCTCACCTCTATATTCAAACGTTTATTTGATTGTTTTCATTATAGAATAAAATTACTATTCAAACAATCGTTATATTATGAAAGTTAGGTCGAAATGAAGAAGAATAAAACAGAAGACAGATGAGAGCTTTATTGTTTATTTTGGAGAAAAATGAAAGCAAAAGTAATAATAATATCCTCCTTAGAAGGGTGGCTAGTGGGCAAGCTACCCAAAATAAATAAAACCAAGCCTTCTGTACATAAACAGGAGGCTTGGTTTAGAGATTAATAAAGGAAATAACATTTAAATTTTTATCTTGTAGAAATAAGGATTTCTGATGGATGCCTATTGAGGATGTAGTGAAGGTTGATATCTAACTTTCATGAAGAAAGTCGTCTCCTAACATGTAGGAAACGACTTTTTGCAAACCAACTTTAAAAGACATAAATGAATATAGAAAGGAGTTGTTAACGACTTATTGACTTAATTTCGTTAACAAACGATAAGTGAACCATTTCTCATCTGACTTGGTAACGTGTCATCATTCCCTGAATCCTAATAAATTTTATACCCGATACTTATCCTCGAAATAAGCTTCTAGAGAAACCTCACTTTATTTAAAAGTAATACGATTTAAAAGCCTCGCCTTTTGATAATGAAACATCGATTGAGACAGCTCAAATATTGTTCCATTTACAAGGTATACAGTATTTTCAATAAGAAGGGCTGGATCGTGTTCATGTACTTCTAATAATTGTGCACTTTCTTTATCTATCTTTTCACAATGAATCACCTTATCTGCAAAACCGATATGGAGCTGTAAGTCCTCAATTAAATAACTATAGATGGAGCTCGCTGCTATTTCGTTATTTAAATAGGGAACAACGTCTTTTTTAAAGTGGCTTATTTCAATTGAAAATGCTTTCCCATCTACAATTCGTAATCGTTTCACAAAATATAGTTTCGTCCCTGCCTGACATTGCATTCGTTCTGCTAATGTCTCGTCGGCTTCCATTACATGTAGATCTACTACCTTGGTTTCAATATTTTGGGAAGCAAGATCTTTCGTTAACCCTCGTAGACTTGCTAAATTAATATAATCGGTAATAGGGGCTTCGCGTAAAAACATTCCACTGCCCTGCACTTGAAAAATATATCCTCGATTGACAAGCTGACTTACAACCTTACGTATGGTATTGCGGCTAACTTGGAAGATATTCATCAGCTCTTCTTCCGTTGGTAGCTTTTTTGTCTCATTGAATTTCCCATCTCGGATATCTTTTTCTAAGATGTCGGCAATTTTTTTATACTTTACACTCATAGTACGTCTCCTAAAATTATCTTTTCCTCATTATAATTCTTCACCCCTCGTTTCAATGATGTGCTTATACCAGTGAAACGAAAGCTTCTTTTTACGCTTTAAATTATCATTATGGTCGACAAAAATAAAACCATATTGTTTTTTATAACCATTTAACCAACTTAACAGGTCAATCACAGACCATGCATAGTATCCTTTTAGGTGAATTCCTTCCTGGATCGCGCGCTTTACAGCTTTTAAATGTTCTTCAATATATTTAATTCGCGGAACATCTACAATTTCTCCATCAATGATTGGATCTTCATCACCAAGCCCGTTTTCCGTTACATACATTTTAATGTTACCATATCTTTCTTTTAACAGATGCAATCCATCTAAAAAACCTTTCGGAGATATTTCCCATCCCCATTTTGTGTAGGTTTTGTCTTCCATACGCACTGTTCGATAAAATCCATCAAAAGAAGGATTGCCTGGAGCAAGAGTAGATGTTTCTCTAGAATGCTTTTCATTTCTGATATCCTTATCATATCGTTCTACTCGTATAGGCTGGTAATAGTTTAAACCGATAAAATCGTTTTTTTCAGCGTTTTGTTTGATCATCTCTAATTCTTCACTCGTCCAGTTAGGCATCCATCCCTTTTCTTTTAATTGCTCGATTACATAAGAAGGATATTCTCCCTTCAGAACTGGGTCATAAAACCAGAATGTCTCATATTCATTCGCATGGCGTTCCGCCAGTTTATTACTTGGCTGATCATCTACGCTATAGGCAGGTAAAAAAACATGGGTAATGCCAATTTCTCCATATTGCTTTAACTGTTTGTACAATTGAACTGTTTTAGCATGGGCATAAAACACATAATGAGTAGCCTGAAAATAACGTGGAACATCATTCTGAATGCCCGGTGGATGGGCTCCTTTTACATAACCTAATCCGCAAAACATAACTGTCTCATTAAATGTAATCCAATGCTTTACTCGATCACCAAATGCATGAAAACAAATTTCGGCATACTTTACAAATGCCTCGGCGGTTCGCTTATTCGTCCATCCATCATCTTCTTCTAGTGTTAATGGTAAGTCCCAATGGTACAAAGTAACAAACGGAACGATCCCATATTGTAAGCATTCATCAATGACTCGATTATAAAATTCAATGCCTTTTTCGTTTATTTCACCATCCCCGGTTGGTAAAATACGTGCCCACGAAATGGAAAAACGATATGATTCTAATCCCATTTCAGCCATTAATCGGATATCTTCTTCAAAGCGATGATAATGATCAATAGCTACATCACCATTAGTCTGATTGTATGTTTTACCAGGAATTTTTGAAAAAACATCCCAATTGGTAACGCCTTTTCCGTCTTCATTCCAAGCACCTTCTATTTGATAGGATGCTGAAGCAGCTCCAAACAAAAAATCATGTGGAAATTTCAATGTATATACCTCCATTTTTATCATGATGAATTGCGTTTATATCTACTTATTAGATTGGTAGGTACAAATATCTAATCAAAATTATACTCTAAACGACAACCTATTTCTAGATAAGATCATGAATGAACCAAGGCTTATAATTTTGCATGAATTCATAAGTGAAACTGAATTACTACAAAAAAATCAAACCAAGTCAGGGCTACATGAAGAGCGTAGGTAGATTATTATGCAGGATGGTATAAAATATGGAGATTTAAACGTTTTAAAAGAAAAACATGATCGTAAATGAGATTTAGGATAGACCGCCATCTATTGTAAACGTGAGAGCAGAAGTGACGTGTTTATAGGTAAATGCGTCTTCTAATAGGCTTCAGTTACGATTAAGCAGGTGTATGATAAGCGGCTAACGGCTAGCAAACGGTTGAGTAAAAAAGCGAAACGGCTCTGATGTAGACAGAGCCGTTTGATTCATTGTTCCACAAGATGAACATAGACAACTTAGGGAAATTAAAAAATGATTGAAGAGACTTGTACTTGTAGACACGAGATTTATAGGCTACAGATGAGTAGGAAGTGGAACTGTCAAGAAATTTTGGATCAAAGGGGAGAGGGGAGACTAGCAATAAATTATTGCTTGCCCTCTGTATATATTTGGAAGGTAACTCCAAACTTATCTGTTATGATACCGTAAGCAGGACTAAAATGAGTTTCCTGCAGTGGCATATTCACTTGGCCACCCTCCTGCAGAGCTTCATAAATTTGTGTAGACTCTTCCTCATTACTTGTTGCAATACAGATAGTAACTTGATTACCTTTCTGATGCGGTTGACCTGGAAATGTATCTGAAAACATCAGGTCAGTTTCGCCAACTTTAACCATCGCATGTGCCACACGATCTTTTGCATTTGCAGGGATAGGGAATTCAGGATTCTCGGGCATCTCACCAAACGTTTGGTTAAAAAGGACTTTCGCATGTAAAGCTTTTTCATAAAATTGGATAGCCTCCTTGGCATTCCCGTCCATCACTAGATAAGGGATCAACTTCAATGTCATTTCGAACCAGCTCCTTTGGTGTTACATGTTTGATCGTTTCTACAATGCTGCTTGCTGCTTTGATCAGGCTTTTTTCTGAGTGCTGTTAACCAGAGAAACCAACCCTATATCTCATTATTAACATTAATGTGATTATAAAACAAAGAACATACGTTTCTGAATTAGACGTGAGAATGAAAATGCTGCGGTTAGATCATTTCGGAAAAATCGGAAGTAAATTTCAGCTCAACAGGGGGGAAAGTGAGTAGTAGGTTAACATGTTCCTATATTTGCTCCATAGGCACTTTCGCGGTACTCCATAGCTGATATGGCAAACCAGTAAGCTGTACTTGATTGTCTAATTCGCCTTGAATTGTTACTTGAGTTGGAAACACACCTGGTATTCTTTCATCTGGAAACCACAGGCGGCTTGTTTCAATGAGGATAAATAATCCTTCTACATCCCCAACGGCAGCAAATTGTTTCTCATCCTTTCGCCATATTTCCTGTTCAAACGCTTCACAGATATGCTTGGAGCTTTCGGCAACATGAGGAACAGGCAGTCCAATTTCACTGATATAAAGGATACTGTTTTCACTGAATGGAGTCTCGGAGGGGTTGTGTAAGGAGTGATGTGCAATAAACTCGACTAGATTACCGTCTGGATCATAAAAGTACGCTGCAGTTGCGTTCCAGGCAGGGAAAAAGAACTGATTCTGTCTGTCAGTAGAAAAGCAGGAGATTCCTTTGTGTTGAAGCCATTGTATTGATTCAGTCAGTTTATTTGAAGGGATCGTAAAAGCAAAATGATAATAGGCACCTAGATCAGTAACGTTTTTTTGAAATGTTATTTTAGACTCACCAGTTGCAATAGTAAATGCTTCACCAGATGCTTGTTTGATACAAAAACCTAGCAATTCACTATAAAAAGACTTCATTTCGTCTAATCGATTCGATTGTAGTACGATTTCCATGATTCGCATGCAAACACATCCTTTTTTGGGTTTGTGTCTTTGGAAGGCTAATCTGATTCAAGTTTAATCGATTCGCATCGTTTTTCATATCTTTTTCGAATTCCCAGAATACTTCCAGATCCATGAATGATAATATTTGTAGATCAATCATCGTTTTCTCAGGATGCTTTATGATTGAAAAGATGTGACAAGGTAGTCTACTCTCACAAAAGAGCAGGACTACCATTTTAGTTACTTGTTTTGTACTTTTTACCTCTGCTGATTAAGGTGGTTTTTTTTATGTAGGTTCTTTTTGTTAAGATCGCTGTAATTTCAACCTTTAGCTCAACAAAGCAGGATCATTACGTAACATCGTCGAATATCGCTTAGCTAATATTTATCAGAAAAAGGAGACAAGTGCCATGCAGGGCTATAATGTTGTTCCCGTATTGAAGCGGGTTTTGATAGTTCTGGTAGCTACACCTGAATTCCTTTTTGTAATGAGTATAATCTCCATAGAGTTTTTATATATTGAGGTTCACTTGTCAATCAAAGTACCGTCGAATATCTTCCAAAAAGGCTTGGACCGCGGGAGACAAATAACGATTTTTCATAAACGTTAAATAAACAGTCCTCTCCAATGCTGATGAATCAATCGTTTTTGATACGATGCACTCATCAATTGGCTCAGATAAATAATTTTCGGGGATAATCGTAATTCCTAGATTTTCTCTGACTAGTGTTAAGGCTGTTTCAAAGCGTTCAATTTCAAATTTGATTTTCGGTGTTATTTGTTCAAGTGTAAAGGCTGTTAAAATATCTTCTCTGGTCTGAAAACCTTCCGTACTAATGATAAAAGGCTCTCTTTCTAACTCTTCTAAAAGAATAGATCCCCGCTTCTGTGCCAGAGGGTGATCTCTGTGTAGCACAAGCACTAATCTTTCATCGTATAAAGGCAATGATTCAATATCCGGTTCATTTATATACTGATTTGTAATGAGTAGATGTGTATCATACTTCCTCAATGATTCCTTCACAGCTTTTCCACTCAGGACTTCGATCAGCTTAATGTTTATGGTAGGAAAACGATCCTGATACTTACGGATCACTTTTGGAATCCAATGTTTCACTGACTCAATGATGCCGATGATTAGATCACCACTGCCGGTCAGTTTTACCTCCTCCATCTCTTTTTTCAACATGTTCATTTGAGAAAGGAGGAGAATTGATTTTTTATATAAAATTTTACCAGCGTCAGTTAATTCTACTTTTCTTGTATTTCGCTCAAGGAGTGGGGAGCCAATCTCTTGTTCCAAATTTTTAATAGCATTGCTTAACGAAGGCTGTGAAATATGCAGTTTTTGTGCGGCTTTGGAGTAACTCAAGTGATTGGAAACCGTCACAAAATAATGCAATTGTTTGATGTCCAAAAGAAACCCCCTCCTTATTTATAGCTTAAAACTATTAAATTATTTGAATTATATATTAGAAATAATAAGTTTGTCATTATATAATCAAAAAACAAATCTACTTCAGAAATTTCAGAAAGGGTGAATAAATTGGCAACGAATATTCTAGCTGATTTATGGACCGGGCGTACTGATCATACGGAAAGAAGAAGCAGCTTTCGCTATCATCAAATTGTGGAATTGGTAGACTTGGAGAATTTGCAGCCCTCCAAGGATAGCACATGTGCAATTATTGGCTTTGAATGTGAAGAAGGAGTTAGACGCAATCAAGGCCGATTAGGTGCAGCCAAAGCTCCAAATGCTATTAGGCAAGCGCTTGCGAGTCTTCCTTGGAAACTGGAGGAAGGTAAACGTATTATCGATGTGGGCAATATTCAGTGCCAAAACGAAAAACTCGAAGATGCTCAGGAAGAATTGGGTCTGGCAGTCTCGAGAATTTTTTCAAAATCGGCTACTCCTATTATTTTAGGAGGAGGACACGAAACGTTGTATGGACATTATTTAGGTGTCCGAAAACATATAGGCAACGATGCTTCGCTTGGCATCATCAATATTGATGCTCATTTCGATTTACGTTCGTATGAAAATCAGCCTTCATCTGGTACGATGTTTCGACAAATATTAGAAAATGACCAAAATAGCCAATATTTTGTACTTGGTATCCAACGTTTCGGGAATACGCAGGAATTATTTGATAAAGCGGACGAACTCGGTGCCCAGTATATTTATGAAGAAGATATGACTGAAGAACGGATGGATGACATCATTACTGCATTAGACGAATTCATCGAGAAGCAGGATTATGTCATGCTTACGCTTTGTACAGATGTTTTAAATGCGGCATTTGCCCCAGGAGTCAGTGCGCCATCTCCATTTGGATTAACACCAATGGTTGTTCGTACCTTGATTCGCAGAGTGACAGCTCACAAGAAAACGCTTTCTTTTGATGTTTGTGAAGTGAATCCTGTCTTAGATGAAAACGGAAGAACCGTAAAGTTAGGTGCTTATTTGACGAATGAAGCTATCATGAGATTTCTAGGAGGAGACAACTATGACTTTAGCACTTAATCAGGTAAATACGATTTTTCTCGCGGTTGCATTACTAGTAGTAGGATCATACCTAGTAAAAAAAGCAGGGTTTCTGCAAAAATTTTATATCCCGGCACCAGTTGTTGGAGGGCTATTGTTTGCAATCATTGCAACGACCGTAAAAGCGATGGGACTTTTGGAAATTACATTGGATACCTCACTTCAAAGCTTGTTCATGCTCACCTTCTTCACAACTGTAGGATTGGGAGCAAGCTTTAAACTCATCAAGCTAGGCGGCAAGCTGCTTATCATTTACTGGATTGCATGCGGATTCTTGGCTTTAGCACAAAATGTGATTGGGGTTTCCTTGGCTTCATTGTTCGGGATTCATCCGCTAATTGGTATGATGGCAGGCTCAGTATCTATGGAAGGTGGACATGGAGCGGCAGGCGCATTTGGACAAACCCTTGAAGATATGGGAATTCAATCAGCGTTGGCCATTGGGATCGCGGCGGCCACCTTTGGTCTTGTGGCGGGGGGCTTAGTTGGCGGACCGACTGTAAAATATTTAATTTCAAAATACGATCTAAAACCGACTGAAATAGAAGATGAGATAGAGACAGTTGAAGAAAAAGTACAGCCCATTACGACAAACACCTTCTTCATCCAGGTCTTGCTCATTACATTTTGTATGGCGGTTGGTACGTATTTAGGTGAGCTGTTCACATCAGCAACAGGCTTTGTTCTACCTAGTTATGTAGGAGCCATGTTCGTGGCAGTTATTGCCCGCAACATTGTAGATAAATGGAATCCGAATGCAATTGACATGAAGAGTATCAACCTGATTAGTGATGTGACACTCGGAATCTTCCTGTCTATGGCACTCATGAGCATAAAATTATGGGAAGTAGCTGATCTTGCACTTCCAATGCTTTTAATCGTGTTTGTACAAGTTGTATTTATCGTCCTGTTTGGGATTTTCATTTTGTTCCGATTGCTTGGTAAAAACTATGATGCCGCAGTAATGGTCGCAGGTTTTACAGGTCATGGCCTTGGCGCTACACCAAATGCAATGGCGAATATGGCTGCAGTGACTGAGCGATTTGGACCTTCGCGTAAAGCCTACCTGGTCGTTCCAGTTGTCGGTGCCTTTCTCATTGATGTGTTTGGTATGCCGATCATTATTACAACAATAAATTTATTTAAATAACAGGATGAAGAATGATCCTTATCTTATTCAGATGCATAAAAATTGCGGTATTTCAGATTATTTCAAGTATGGTCATATATGGTTCAGATTAATTTTAAGCAAAAATCAGACCGTGAGAGGGGGAGCCCACGGTCTGTTTGTGAATTAGAACCAAGTTATATGGATCCTATAAGTCGTTTTACTTTTATGATCATGAATTAACGCAGGCTCAAATGGGGTAGGATTAAGAGCTATAACTTTTGTTCGGTTATTTGCAATATCCGGTTCAAGTCGAATCGTACCTGGTGCTCCTTCTACAAAAAATCCTGTATTTGGAATATAAAGATGATTGTCAACTACAAGGTTTTTCGTAACGATGCTATAACCAGGATACACAATGCTTGGTTGAATTGCATGTGCTGGATCAGGGGATCGTTCAAGAGTAGAGTGTGCACTAACAGCTTGTGCTCCAAACATCAAAGAAACTGCTATTAGTGAGGAAGCAAGAATGTTTACTTTCTTCATCATTACCACTCCTTCAAATTTAGGCACCCACAATGAGAATCAATAATATGTATTTTTTGAATATGAATACTGCTACACAAAGGGTTATGTTTGAATTATATACATTTTTTACCATTTGTACATACAGAACAGAAGTCGAACAAACAATTAATTTTAGGCGGCTATTAACAAGAATAACACGAGCATAAATGAATAAATTACTTCTTCCCATTTCGTAGATTCCGATTAGAGATTTTTCTAAATAATCACTATCTGAATATCGGACCAAACTGATATAATATGCTTACATGTAGCATGAAAAAATGGTTCCAATACATCAACGACAGATAAAGCCTAATAGGGAGATATAATGAAACAAGAATTCCTTTATTTCACCTGTAAAATAACTAATGATGATTCCTTTAACGAATTAAAAAGCTTGTTCCATAAACTAAAAACAGCAAAAGAATCTGGTAAACTGCATGACGGTGACTATGTACTTTGGAAGTCATTTTTTAAGAAAGAGCAATTGGTAAAGTTTTGGAACCCGTCCCAGCAGGAATTGGATGAGCATTGGAGCCTGTATAATTCGTTATCCGTTGACGAGAGAAATACAGATCTTAGATTAAAAGTACCTTGGGATTTTGAATCATGGTTAGATGCGATCGCCAGTGCTGAATATACGCTTATAAGCTGTGAACGTATAGCTCAAAATAGAGGGAAATTTGAATATGACCCATGGGCATTTCCGTATGGAAGCGCTGATGCTCTTCGATTCTTACTTCACATTTTTGACTGTGACATTATTGAAGAAGAAACTGGATATTGAAAATAGTAGGGACCAAAAGCTTCTTTACATAAAACGATGACAAACATTGAAATAGGAAGTGTAGAATATGAATTATCAAAAATTGAGTAAAGAAATTTCATATGCTTTGCGTCATGCACCACATGAATATGAATTAGAATTAGATGAATATGGATGGGTTCAAACTGAGCAATTATTGCATTCCCTACATGAACAACCAGTATGGCGTAATGTGAGTGAAAAGGACCTGCAAGTTATGATTTCACAATTTGATAAGAAACGATTTGAAATGGAAAATGGAAAAATGAGAGCCCTCTATGGCCACTCAACAGCGAAAAGAGTTTTGAAAGAGGAAAGTGAGCCGCCAGAGTTTCTTTATCATGGTACACCAAAACGATTTGTTTCATTGATATTGGAACAAGGGCTATTACCTAAAGGAAGACAATATGTTCATCTATCAGAAGAAATTCAGACTGCAAAACAAGTGGGGAAAAGAAGAGATACGCATCCAACTATTTTAAAGATAGAGGCAAAAAAAGCATGGGCGAATAAAGTTACCTTTTATCATGGAAACGAAATGGTTTGGCTGGCTGATAAAATAGATAGGCAGTATATTTCGATCCTTGAATAAGGAGTAAATAGAAGGATACTGTTATTCCGTTTTTTTGGACTTGAAAGATAAGTATACTTTTAGGTGGATCATTTGGAAGTAGGCTTCAAAATGCTGTAAGGAAGCTGTTTTTTACAGAAATTAGCGGAATTGGTAAGGGAGAATTACCCCTATAAACAAGGAAAGGAGGGTCAAAAAAAGTTCATGTAATGGACTAGGTGTATAAATATGCAATTCTACATTGCGTTGTGTCCTTTTATTGCTTATAATCATCAGCGAGGTGGTTAATATATGTCATTAACAGTTAAAATTACCATAAAGGACGACAAAGGAAAAGAAGCTGAAATAGAGCTACAAGAAACGGATAATCTAGCAAAATTAGTTATTGTTCAAAATGTATTTAACTTATTTGGTGTTGATAAAGATATACTGGACACAGTGAACGAATTTGAAAAGATTGGCAAGGCTTACAGTCATTTTTTTGACAATATGAAACAAGAAGAAGAGCAGTTGGAAGAAAAGGATATAAGGGAAAAACGCATTGTTAATAATGAACAAATTAGGGAACAAATGATCAAAAGCTTTCAGGAGATCGAAGAGACGAAAGAGGCTGAAGCTAAGCCAGTTGATGATTCAGATTACTTAACTACAGGTATCAAGGAAGACTCAAATGGCAAAAAACGCTATAAACTAAGATATGAATGTCCAATCTGTATGAATAAGGGCGTACATTATATTTACAAAAATTCGACTGAGACATGGTGCCATTCCTGTGGAAGTAAGATGCCTATCAAAGCAGCACACAAGGATGGATTCCCAAATAGAGATTCACACGGGAATTTTTATCGAGCAGGAGATTACTATGATTACACCTGTTAACAGTGATTACTCATAGTTGAATCGAGATTACTTTGGAAGAGATGTATAAAAGTGACATGAATCTGATGACCCCCAGAAGGTTTCTGGGGGTTTAATGAAGTCTTGGTTTTCAGTCGGCTTTTTGCTGCTAGTAGGCAAATACTAGGATTATGCCAGTATAAGCAGTGAAAACATCATAAAACAAGTATTTTACAGGTTACTAATGGCTCTGACATTTTGTTTACGATATATTTTCCATGTAATAAACAGCGTAATCAGTAATATGCAAGCAGTTAGATAGCTCCCCTCAGCACCAAAAGCTCCTCCAGAAAGCATGGCATCCCCGATCGGTTGAACCTTTACAAGGGAAGGCGCCCCTGATTCGCCACCCGAAACTGCAAATCCAAAAGCAGATTGTAAGAAATTCCATATAAAATGAGCACCAATAGGAAGCCATAGCTTGCCAGTCATCTCTCTCATTACACCTAGAAACAAGCCATCGAGAAAGAGGAACAGCATTGGGAGAAGTGACTCGGTAGAACCTGTGTTAAACAAATGAATAGATGCAAACAAAAGAGAGGTAAGCAGAATTGAAGCTTTCATGCCAAATGACTCCTTTACAAGTCCCTGAATGTATCCTCTCACCAGTCCTTCTTCAACGATGGCAACCACTATCCACTTGGGAATGGTAGACAGAATAGCCGCCAGAAGATAGACATCTATTTGTACGCTTGTAAGCTGTACCCCACCGAATAACCAAATAAGTGCACAGGAAAGGAAAATTGTGCAGGCTCCTATTCCAATACCCATTGTAAGCTGCTTCCAGCTTTCCTCTCTTCCAAATCCTAGAGGCCAAAGAGATTTTCTTTCAAATAGCCGATAGGTAATCCATACGCCAATCAGCATTCCTATTTGAGACAAATATTTGAGTGAGGCAGGCAATAGTGCATGGAGGAGAAATGAAATGAGGAAGCCTATAAGGATTGTAAGTGCTATTTTTGCGATGACTTGTAGGGAGAGTACGATGGTTTTCATTGAAGAGGCCTCCTAGATCTTTTACCTATCATATCTTTCCATTTTAAGCGATTGGATGAGTATATGAAAGACTCATTACCTTATTTTCACAAATATTCCACCACTCGATTGAATCATTTTCATATAAAGCTACTGCTGCCAAATGACTGATCCATAACGTGATTATTCTACATTAAGAAGCAGGGAGCAACTAGTACCATTGCTAGAAGAAGAGGAAGAGGCTGCTCATGCGAAATTGCATGAAACAATGGAAGGCATCGTTAACATCTTTGATGAATGGTAGATAACTCATCGTACAGTGCATTTATTGATAATGATAACTATTATCATATATAATGAAGGATGCATAATGATACAAGCTAGGATGATGAAAGCAACAATCCTATCGGTAACCATCCGGTGGAATTGTATGCGGTGTGCGGCAGTGCTGCCTGACAACTTGATGCGACACAACATCAAGTAACTTGATGTCATAATTTTTGCATGATGGCAAGGGGGGCTCATAGTTTGTTCAGGTAGTCGTGATATGTAGCGTGCTTTAAGGAGATGAATGACAGATATGCAAATGAACGACTATTTTGTGTTGTGGAATCATGCTTTCATTCGGGTGTTGGATATCCGTCATGCGATCCTGAGGGTAGGAGAAGAGCTTGGCTCATATCGACTCCCCACAAGCTGTTTTTTGTATGCAACTCGTGGTGGTGCTCAAATACTGCTTGGCGGGGAAGTTCATCGATCAGAGAGATTCCATGTACTCCATAGCGGGAAGGGGACATGCTTAGAAATTATAGGGATAGAAGACGAGTTTGAATACTATATGATTCTATATAAGGCTACACTTCCACGTCCATGTAGCCAGGACATTCTAGAGCTGTTGGAAACTAGCAATCCTTTTCAAATACAGTACAGCTTTTCACCAAATGACCCAATCTCACTATTCCATAAAGTGAAAGCTATGAATCAAGAATGGAAACAACCAAGGTCAATTGAACGTTTTTATGTTAAATCAGAGTTTTATCCATTTGTCTACAGTATTCTGCGGCAGCTCCAAGATCAAGAGATTGTTGTGAAAGAGCCGGGAATTGCTATACAAGTGATTATGTATATGCAAAAGCATTACTCGGAATCGATCACTCTCGAATCCCTTGCAGAGACTTTGAATTACAGTGTTCCCCACTTATCCGCTCTGTTTAAAAAGGAGACCGGGCACAGTCTGATTCATTATCTAATCCGGATAAGAATGGATAAGGCAGCAAGTCTACTAGTAGAAACGGATGCAACATTACGAGAAATAGCTGTCAGTGTGGGTTATGAGGACCCGTATTATTTTGGGCGTCTATTCAAAAAGTACAAGGGTGTTTCGCCTGCCCGTTATAGAGTTAGAGAGCTACAGCATCAAACAGAAGAAAGTCCTTCTAACTTCATTCAATCCTCCATTGAAGTTCAAAAGGGCTCACGTTATATTGAGGGTGATATTCATTATCAATATAAGAGAGAGGGACTTACACCGATGTACAAACAATCTAGGTCAACTACTACGGCAACATTATTCCTTTGCTTTGCGTTACTTCTCAGTGCGTGTTCTGTTGGCACTTCAAACACGAATACAGCAACTTCGGGAAATCAATCGTCATCTGCTGGCTCAGTATCGCACAATTCTACTCAAACGAATTCCGGTCAGGCTTCTGAAAGCGCACCAACCAAAATAATATCGACGGTTAGCGGTGACATACGAATTCCCGTTAACCCCCAAAGGATTATAGCTGACCAGTATCTGGGCAGTTTTATTGCGCTTGGTATTACCCCCATTGGAACTCCCGGACTGCACCGGAAAAATCCGTATTTTGCCGAAGCACTCAAGGAAGTGGAGGATATTGGTGATGTGGAGGGTTCATTGGAAAAGGTGATTGATTTACAACCAGACCTGATCGTAACAGGGTCGGCAGAAGATCATAGCAGATATCAGCAATTATCCAAGATTGCCCCTACCATATCAATTCCTTATGGCGAATTAAAAAATGCCCATGAAGAGCTGACTTACTTTGGCAAGCTACTAGGTAAGGAAAAAGAAGCTGAAAAATGGCTTGCGGAGTACGATCATCGTATTTCTGTAGCAAGAGAAAAAGCAAGGAAAGCAGTGCCTTCTAATGCTACCTTTTCTATATTTGAGCTTACACCCAAGGGGACCTATGCTTACGGGGACAATTTTGGACGAGGTGGTCAAGCTGTATATCAAGCATTGGGATTCAAGCCTCCAGCACCGATAGCAGCCGAAATTAGTAAAAAACAGTGGGTTGAGCTGTCTAATGAGTTACTACAACAATATGCAGGCGATTATATCATCCTGACCTCTGACGACCGTACCTTAGAGGACTTGAAAGCCGACCCGATCTGGGCTTCTCTTGATGCAGTCAAAAACAATCGTGTATACATATGGAAAGAAGAGCGATCCTGGTACTTTGACCCAATCGCAGTATTGTCACAAACAGAGGAAATCGCGGATTGGCTGGCAGGTCAGCGCTAAGTGTGTATAGAAACATTATCTATAAATGAAATTTGAATAAACAAAGCAATCACTCAGTGAAGTGTCCCGTATACATGTTAGGTAGCCTAGAGCTTTTCCGAAGTCGATGTAAGAGGATGCTTCACTGTTTTGCTAGATATGAGCTTTATGGATGTTCTTGTTTCATATTTCACAATGTAACTCGTTATAATTATGAAAGAGGAATTTCCCGTTATTTACGAAAAGAATGCTTATAATACGTTATCCTAATTGCTTTCTATCCATTTATTGCTTATAATCATTTTCGAGGTGGTCTAAAATGTCATTATTAGTCAAAATTTCCATTAAAGATGATAAGGGCAAAGAAGCTGGAATCGAGCTTCAGGAAAACGACTATTTAGCTAAATTAGTGATTATTCAGAACGTATTTAATCTTTTTGGTGTGGACAAGGATATTCTAAAAACAGTAAACGAGTTCGAAAAGATAGGTAAGGCCTATAGTAATTTCTTTGAAAATATGCAGCAAGAAGAGGAGCAGAAGATAGAACAGCATCTAGACAATAACGATGAGAACCAAGAACAAGTAAGTGCGGATTTGCTGGAGGATAAGAAGTCAAATGAAAGTCATGAAAATGTTGTTCATGTTGCAGATTATCTTACAACAGGAATTAAAGAAGATGCAAACGGAACAAAACGCTACAAATTAAGATATGAATGTCCCATTTGCATGAATAAGGGCGTTCATTATATTTACAAGAATTCGACTGAGACCTGGTGTCATGCCTGTGGAAGTAAAATGCCAATAAAATCAGCACATAAAGATGGATTTCCCAACAGAGATTCACATGGGAATTTTTATCGAGCAGGAGACTATTACGATTACTCAAGCTAACATTTCTCCCAAAACTAGCAGGATATCTTACAACTTATGATAAAATAGGATATGACCAAAATTTATAGATAAACTTCATAGTGGGAGAAAAAGATGAAAGAAGCTATACAATATGAAATCAAAAAATTGGAACAAGAACACAATATCAGAATTTTATTTGCCGTAGAATCCGGAAGCCGGGCATGGGGATTCCCATCACAAGATAGCGATTATGACGTGCGCTTTGTCTATATCAGACGTCCTGAATGGTATCTTTCAATCGATGAAAAACGCGATGTAATTGAAGTACCCATTACTAATTTACTAGACATTAACGGATGGGATATTAAAAAGGCGCTCAGGCTGTTTAGAAAGTCAAATCCTTCCTTGATGGAATGGCTGAGTTCGGAAATCGTTTACCACGATGCTTATGGATTTAAGGATGAGATGATAAAGCTGAGGGAGCGTGTTTTTTCTCCAAAAATTTCGATTCATCACTATCTTGGCATGGCGAAGGGGAATTATAGAGATTACCTCAAGGGAGAACAGGTAAAAATAAAAAAATACTTCTATGTTCTTCGGCCTTTGCTAGCTTGCATGTGGATTGAGAGATACAAGGTGAATCCACCCATACTGTTTCAAGAATTGGTAAATAAATTAGTAGCTGATGCAGCGGTAAAAAGCGCAATTGAGAAGCTGCTTAAAAGCAAAATGGCTGGAAAAGAAATTGCTCTTGAAAAGCGTATTGATGTGTTAAATGACTTTATTGAAGAGGGGTTTGCACATCTTAGCGACATTTCGCCTACGTATAGTCGTGAAATGAACGATCCAACTGCCCAGCTTGATGATGTATATCGTAAATACCTAAGGCTAGTCTGGGATTTCAAATAAGAGATTAATCGAAGCGTCTCTTTTTCATCGGGTGACTGATTGTTTACAGACATCTGATCTCGATCATTTTTTCGTTTAGGGATACATAATAGAATTGATTCTTGTTACTCTTGTGATGATTTCAGACACTACATTCAAATTACTTTACTAGGACAAGTTTGAATAATTTGAATAGCCGGCCTTAATGGTCGGCTATTTTTACATTTCTGAATGATGGAGCATAATTGCCTGAAACTAGGTGGGGGCAATAAGTACGCTGTATATTTTTCTTACAAAAATTTATTAATAAGCGCAATCAACGCTGATCCAGGGCATTGATCAGCTTTCTATTAAAGGAACGCTATTATGCATATAGCGTTCTTTTTTGGTGGAATTTGACCTTATTTTCGAAATCAAACACGATCTTTCAGATGGAGCGAAATGATGGATATATGTCCCATTAAGAAGGGAAGTTATAAGGATTTTTGGGGAGGCAAAATTGTTCAAAGTCATGCGTGGATATTTCTTTTGAAATATATACCAAATAAGTTGCGTAGGGTAAAAATATTTGGTTGTGTACAAAATATTTTATATCGTGTAAACTAAGGATGTAATCAATCAAGATAGGAGGAAATAATTGAATGGAGCCATTTTCTTTACCGAAGCTGCAATACAATTATGACGAGTTGGAACCTTATCTCGATGCCAGAACCATGGAAATCCATCATGGTAAGCACCATGCAACTTATGTGACGAATTTGAACAAGGCAATCGAGAACTATCCCCAGTTCAAGAATGCTACTGTAGAAGAATTGATCAGCAATTTGAACGATGTACCGGAAGAAATTCGTACAGCGGTTCGAAATCATGGAGGTGGACATTATAGTCATAGCCTGTACTGGTCCATCATGAGCCCAACTGGGGGCGGGAATCCTGATGGTGGTATAGCGAAGGGAATTGAAAAGCATTTTGGTAGCTTTGCACAGATGAAGGATGAGCTAACAAAAGCTGCTGTAAGCCGATTCGGAGCGGGATGGGGATGGTTGGTTGTCAATGGGGACAAGTTGGAAGTTACCAGTACGCCCAATCAGGATACTCCTTTTATGGAAAATAAAACGCCGATTCTGGTCGTCGATGTTTGGGAGCATGCTTATTATTTACAGTATCAGAATAAAAGGCCGGATTTTGTCTCCTCCTGGTGGAATGTCGTTAACTGGGAGGAAGTTAATCGTCGTTATAACGAAGCGATTCGTTAATTTTGAATTTTCTAAGCTTTGCAGAAGAGACAGATATGCTTCTGCAAAGTTTTTTACTATAAATCTCTTATCTTGCTCAGAGAGGAAGGGTGTCCATGAACAAACACGCGGTTCGATTACGAGAACAATCAACAAGAAATGAGATATTGCTGTTGCTCAAGAAGCGTGGTTCAGTAAGTGTCCAGGAAATGTCGGAGCATTTGGGAGTAACGAGGATGTCTGTTCGCAAGCATTTATATGCGTTAGAGAAGGACAGTTATATCCAATCTAGTATTCTGCGTCAGCGTGTAGGAAGACCAACTTATTCCTATCGACTTACGGTTTTATCCGAAGAATTATTTCCGAATGAATACGATAGTCTGGCCATGGAATTGATTCAGGAGATCAATGACATGTTCGGGGAATCGTTAGTGAATAGCTTATTTGAACGGAGAATGGCAAAGATCGAGAAAAAGTACCGTGAAGCGATGTCAGGACAAAACTTTGAGGAAAGAGTAGCAACCTTGGCCAAAATTCAGGATCAAGAGGGATACATGGTCAAATTAGAAAAAAAACAAGATGATACATACTTATTGGATGAAGCAAACTGTCCTGTTGTAGAAGTTGCAATCCGCAATCGCCAAGCATGTCAATGTGAGGTTGCTCTATTCGCAGCGCTACTTGACGCCGATGTGCAGCGTACGGAATGTATTGCGGACGGGAATGTGAGATGTCGTTATTTGATAAAGGAGAGGGGCAAGAGCTAAGGCTAGTGGGGGAGAAGAAGATGAATCGCAGCTGAAAACGGAAATGATCAATGTATAGTATAGGGAGGAGAGAGTCAGGGCTTTGCATTAGCAACGTTTCTATTTATGGTTGGGGAGTCAATACTAAACTTGGTATAAAATATATCCTTACATAAGAAGAACGGTTTTTAAAGTCAATGTTTGAAAAGGAGAATTACAATCTATTGAGTTTGATACGTAATCATATAAAACAGGACAAAAAGGTAGCTTAATCTTTTTGTCCTGTTGATTTATTTTCCACAACTGATAGGTCTGTCTATGATAACAAAAAGTGTGCCAGTAGGTATGTTTCTTTAAGACTTTGAAAGTTTACACTTGATTTTGCAAGATCGTTATTCAATCTTTCTATCTTTTGAATGAAATCGCCTGTTTTCGTTTTAAGTTCAGAAAGAAATTGTGCTTTATTTATAATCTCATTTTCCCATCCAGCATCATAGATGGAACAAAGCGGAACGGGAGTTACAAATTCCTTAGGAACCCTATCTGTTGCCAGCACGAAATCAATCAATACATTTTCATTCCTATTTTTAATTACGATCCAGTTATCGGGTTCTTCTATGGTTTTAATAGCAGCATACCCCTCCTTTTTTAACATGATTAGAGCCTCATTTAGCATTTGAAACCATGATATGATCCATTCTTGGAAAAAGTTGAATTCATGGATCGTCGCATCTTCAGAATAATATCCATACTCCTGCTCATTAAAAGAAAAGAGTATCAATCCTAAGAAATCATCACCGTAATCTTCTATAAGCTCTTCATGCGTAAGGGAGGAAATTTCTGATTCAGACAAAGCAAGTTGATAATTAATATGAAACATATTAACTCCTTCCTAATAACCAAAATCTTTTAATGTGTATCTATGTGGACCATAAGCAGTACTAAGGTAGAAGTATCAGTAAACTAAGTTATTTTTTAACCCTTATTAAATTGTATTTGAATAATAGCGTTATTCCTAAGTTCATTAGAAAATGCACAACAAATGGTACTAAAATATTATTGGTTTCAAAATATAACCAGCCAAAAGTAAAACTTGGTATGCTTATATTTAGTAGCATGATAGGCTTTTTGAAGTATTGAGTATGAAAACCTAAGAAAAATAAAGTAGTTGCTATAATTCCAATCCATTGGTTCTCTATAAAGATGAAAAGTAAATTTTGAATAATTCCTCTAAACAAAAGTTCTTCAAATAACGCTCCTAAAAGCATAAAGACAAAAATAGGTAACAGCGAATAATTTTGATAACTCTTGTTTGTATCGTCAATGTATTTTGAGGGAATGTAAAGCGTTAAGATTACACCAAACAAAAGTAGAGCAAACGAAGCACTACATATATGCATTATCATTCTGATTGGTTTTTCGAACGATAGGAAATTATGAATTGTGAGTACATCATAAACGATAAGAATAAAAATGATGGCCACGCAAATGAATGTAAAAGAAGAGAATACGAAAACAGCGTCTTTTGGGTTGAAATCCTTTTTTGTTTTCTTGGTTTTGTCTTTCATAGCTTACTTTCTTTTCTGTGACTTTAAAATAATGAAAATACCTTATATTCCTATTTTATCAGAAGGTATAATATCTATAAATAATGATGTAAAAAGCAACAATCTTTTAGAAAACAGCCTAAAGAAAAAGGCAAACAAAAAGTCAGAAGGAGGAACTAGATCAAAATTTCTTTCAGTATGTAGCTGTAGATACGAAAAGAATTGAAGCAATTTTCCTACGATTTTCTAAACAAACATCTGTTAACAAATATACGGTATACTAAAGACTTCTATTAGCAAATGGTATAACTCGATTTGTGATAAGGAAATTGATATTACGTAAGGGAGCATTAACAATGGGTAAAATGGATGAACAAATTTTAGTGGTAAAACGAACGGAACTATTTGATAATGAGCGGTTGGCTTTCCAAGGAATTGAAAAGGAACCTGACAGAATCACGAAGCTAATGAGTAATATTTCATCTCATTATTCTGTTATGAGACGCGGAGATGCTGAGGAAAATCAGGGCTTTAAGCAACCAATTCCATATGTAGTAATTCGCAAGGGCAATGAGCTGTTCATGTACAAACGTCTATCAGGCGGTGGAGAAGTACGCCTGCATGACAAGCTGTCATTAGGTACAGGAGGTCACATGAATGACGAAAATACCAGCAGCTTCGAGGAAGTTTTAGAGATTAACTTACTTAGAGAGCTAGAAGAAGAGCTGGACATACAAGCAACAGATCGAGAGTTTAACACGATTGGCTTTATCAATGATGACGTAGAAGAAGTAGGTAAAGTACATATTGGACTTCTTGTAACACTTGATTTAGATGAAGATGCGACTGTGAGTGTAAGAGAAATTGATCAGTTGGAAGGTAAGTGGACAACCATCGAGGAGTTGTTGCAGCCGGATATATATAGAAGATTAGAAAGCTGGTCAAAATTCGTAGTAGATGTATTGAAGTAGAACGCAGCGGGGGAGCTAACTCCCCCAGTTGTTAAAATGAACAGGTAACGTGGTATGACGGCAAGGGTTTTTACATTTTTTCTAAAGAAAAACAGCGAGCATTTTACGAAAAAAAGATGATATTCTTCCATGAATTGGTTTTTGAGGGTAGATGAGACATCTATATAAGCGAAATCAAGTGAAGTTTCACAGATAAGACATTAGCTATAATTGACGTCAACCAGAGGCGTTGTTAAAATTATCTAGGTAATATTGTGAAAAAAATCACGATATTGATTCTCATTGCTTCAAAATAGTGAAAAGGGGTTGTACATCATGAAAAGAATCGTAACATTGAGTACGCGTAAATTGCAGGATACCGCAAAGTTTGGTGGATGTGGCGCATGCCAGACATCCTGTCAGTCAGCTTGCAAAACTTCCTGTGGAATTGCTAATCAGCAATGTGAAAACAAATTGAACAGATAGGTAATGGAAATGTACCGCCCAACTGCTTTGCGGATGGGCGGCAATTTTTATGGGCAAAAGGAGCTTGATTATCAAGTATGATCCATCAATATAAACTAAACGGATACAACATTGTGCTTGACACCTACAGTGGATCGGTACATGTTGTCGATGACCTCGCTTATGAAATCATCGCACTTTACGAAAATACTTCTACAGAAATAATAGTGGCAATGATGCTGGAAAAGTATGCACATGATTGTGCTATTACTGAGTTGGACATCCGTGAAACCATAGCAGATGTCGAGGAGCTAAAAAAAGACGGGCAACTCTTTACTGAGGATGAATTTAAGGATCTCTCTATTGATCTGAGAAATCGTCAGACCTATGTAAAGGCTCTATGCTTCAATGTTGCGCATACCTGTAATCTGTCATGTGAATATTGCTTTGCTAGTCAGGGGAAATACCACGGAGACAGAGCAATCATGAGCTATGAGGTTGGGCAAAGAGCTATCGATTACCTATTGGAAAACTCGGGTCACCACCGAAATCTCGATATCGATTTCTTCGGCGGAGAACCGCTTATGGCTTGGAAGGTTGTCAAGCAGATAGTCGCTTACGCAAGAAGTAAAGAAAAAGAATACAAAAAGACTTTTCGGTTCACCTTTACTACGAATGGTATGTTACTTAACGATGAGGTTACCGATTTCTTAAATCAAGAAATGTATAATGTTGTATTAAGCCTTGATGGCAGAAAAGAGGTTCATGATCGACTTCGTAAAACAGTCACTGGAGAGGGAAGCTACGATTTTATTGTTCGGAAGTTCCAGGATTTTGTCAAGAAACGTGGAGACAAAGAATACTATGTACGTGGAACCTACACCCAGAACAATCTCGATTTTACCAATGACATTTTTCATATTGCAGACCTTGGATTTGATAAACTCTCGATGGAGCCTGTTATCTGTGATCCAAGCGAGCCCTATGCGCTAACCGAGAATGACCTCCAAGAGATTTATAACCAATATGAAATTCTCGCGAAGGAAATGCTTCAACGTAAGGAAAAGGGCAATGGGTTTACCTTCTACCATTATATGCTTGACCTCTCAGAAGGCCCTTGTATTCAGAAAAGAATCGCTGGCTGTGGTTCAGGAACCGAATACCTTGCTGTCACTCCATGGGGTGATCTTTTCCCTTGCCATCAATTTGTAGGGGATGAGAATTATTGTATGGGAAACATTTGGGATGGGATTACCAAACCAGAGTTGCAATACAAGTTTAAAGAAAGCAACTGCTATTCGAAGCCGGAATGTCAGGACTGCTGGGCAAAACTGTACTGTAGTGGTGGTTGTCCTGCTAATGCGCTTCATGTGACAGGCTCCCTCAATGGAACCTACGACTTCAGTTGTGATATTTTCCGGAAGAGAATTGAATGTTCCATGATGGTTAAGGTAGCCGAATCGATCAGCGCTATGGAGGAGCAAGTCGTGGACTGGGATCACTAATGTGTAATGTTTTAAAAATAAATACCCATATGTTGTCAGTAGAGAAGAGTTCCTTTAGTAATATGGGACTCTTTTTTATATACATCAATAGTAAGGTGGTAACTAAGGGATAAAATGTGAAGTGGTACAGGAAAAGGTGGGGAGGTTTCCTTATGCAAATGAGGAACAGTGTTCTAGATATAGGGATTGGAAGGATAAAAGCTACTTGCCATGTCACATTAGTTCTTGCAAGTTGCATTGTAGGTATTTATATCGTGTATAAGATATCTTTGGCTTGAATCAGTCTGCCGCCGCAACTAGTGAGTAATTCGAAGGGATTAATACTTGTGCTAGTAAAGTCATTCCGCTTATGGTTGAGGAGGAAAATTGGTATGCAATCTCTACTGCTTGCTCTTGTGTAATAATTTCAAATGATACCCCATAATGAGCCTCCTTTTATCACCTAGAACATTTCTTAGTTTAACAAGCTGAGTTTATCATAAGTGTTTATAAGAATGTAAAAAAGCAACTGCTCATAAAGTCAGTTGCTTCCATTATAAAGGTTTTTGCAGATATACCGTGATAGTCTTACAAAAGAAAATAGCAGCTTTTAAATAATTAGCTCTCATGTAAAAGCCTCGTCATCTTGTCCATAAAATCCTCATAGTCCTTGGCTTTAATTAGCTCATTGACATTTTTCCATTCCGATAGAATATTGATTACGCCTTCGAAAAAGGGGCTGAATAATTCGCGCTGATGTTTGTTGATTGAAATCATCACAATGGCTTGCACCTTCTCTTTTCCCCAATTTACCGGGCGGTCCAGAATCATAATGCAAATACCTGTCTTTTCAGCATCCATATGCATAGAATGTGGAACAGCTACATTGTTGTTAAAGGCAGTGGAGGACATTCGCTCTCTCTCTAATACAGACTTTCCGTAGTCTTGGGACACATAGCCTTTCTCATAAAGCAGATTCGACATGAATGCAATGTAGGCTTCATCACTGTCAAGATATACATTCTTCATAAATAAATCTTCATCAAAATATAAGTCAAGATATTGCTTTAGGCTGCGTATCTTTTTTTGCTTATTTAGTTTGTTTATTTGACTTTGAATATATTCATAATCTTCTTCTGTCAGGTAAGGGTGAACAAATACAGATGGGACTTGTTCCTTCTGTAAAGGCAGTGTGCTGATGATTAAGTCTATTTCCTCGAATAAAGCAACCTCACTGGAGTCAGATGAAACTTTAATAATCTCTAAAGAATCATGAAATTTCTTTTCTAGCTTTTGAATCAGTTGTACTTGCATATCATAGTAGTTAGGACAAATAACTGCACATAAAATCTTTTTTTCTAGGCTTACCTTTCGTTCAAAGTAAGACCCGATATGAAAAGCAATATAAGAAATCTCATCCTCCTTAATATGGATGTTTTCCATCAACTGAATTTGATTGGATATAAAGACAGCCAATTCATAAATGAGAGGATAGGAATGCTTTAATTTATGCGTTAAAGGATTTTTAGCCATTTGCTCATTTTTTGCCCGAAAAATTAAATTGCGTATATGGAGCGTGAAATTGACAAAAAATTCATCATCAAGGATTTCAATAAAATAACGTTCATGTACCTTCTCTAGCAATTTTTTAGAGAGGTTCACATAATGCTCATCAACATAATGATTTAAAGAGCTAGGCGTCAATGACTGATAATTAAGCAATGTCGTTTTACTTGATAAAAGCAAAATAAAATTATAGCGCTCCGATTCGTTAAAACGGATACTGTACTGTGCTTCCAGAAAATCAGCGATTTTATTGGCTGCTTTTGTTTCAAGATTGCTTTTTAATTTATGGAGATTAGTTGCTTGAATAACCGAGTTGTTATTTTTTATTCGGTCCACGGTAATAACAAGGTGGAGAAGGATATTATTCATAATATAATCGTTCACATACAAATTATGTTCGCCCAGAATGGAAACGATTTCATTTTTTAGTAAAGAAACATCATAATCCGGAAAGGAATCTTGAACAGCTTTTAAGCTTAAAAATTCGTTGGAGGTTTCTTGTGAAATAATAAAGCTCATTAATTTCCGCTTATCGCTCTCTTCACCTGTTAAAATGAGCATGTCTTTTCTATGGCGGATTTTTAATTGATAGGGCTTAATAATTTTATTTGCATGAACGATGTCATTTTCGATTGAAGAAACACTTAAAAAAAGTCTATCACCAAGATCAAAGATATTTACCCCTTCCGAGTGTAGAATTAATTCCTTCAATATGACTTTCATACGATCCATGGGAGAAGTAGGATTATCGTCTGTTTTTACTTGGTTCCTACTTACAAGCTGATATCCTTGGGGAGAGGAAGCGATAATGATTTGATCCTGGTTAATTTCGTTAGCATATTTTCTGATGGTTCTTGTGGATACTTTAAAATAATTCGCCAAGCTTGTCGCTGTACACCAATCATTTTTAGATGCTAGGTATTGAATGAAAGCCTCTTTACGATCATTTTTCATAACAGAGCTCCTTATATGAAAGATATAGGGTTCCTCATTTTATTATAAAAAAAGAATAATATGCATTCGAATAAAAAAAGTTCCTACAGATAGGAACTTTTTTTAGTTGGTTCCTTCAGAGGAAAGATGAAATACTTTCATACAAATGAACGCTAAATGAGGGAACTATGAAAATGAGTCAAAAAATGATGAATTATACACTTGTTGTCATTAGCACAGTTGTGACAGCCTTTGGGATTTCACTGGTTTTGCTTGCGGAATTAGGGGTAGATCCGATTAGTACGTTCTTATTGGGCGGACTACATTTTATTCCGATTCGATTTGGGACAGCAAGTCAGATCTTTAGTCTGACCTGTTTAGTCATTAATTATTTTCTTAACCGAAAGTTTTTCGGGATGGGAAGTCTTATTTTCAGTATTGGATGCGGTTATTTTATTAACTTATTTCTTGCAATGGATGGAATGACTTCATTATTCCTGCAATCTATACCAAGTATATGCATTGCATTGATTGGTATCTTGATTTACGGATGTGGAACAGGTCTCTTTTTATCTACAAAAACAGGAATGGGACCGTTAGAAGGCCTTATGTTCTTTTTCTCCACGCGATTAAACGTGACCATAAAGGTAACAAGAATGACCATTGATGGAATTTTAGTCGTTACGGGGATTTTATTAGGTGGTTTATACGGTATCGGAACCATTCTTTGTATCTTTTTAGTTGGACCTGTTATTGAACTTTCATTAAAGGTTTTCACATCGTTATCAAAAAAAGTTGGAAAACGATCTATGTAGAAAGGATAGTATATTTGCTTTTTTGAAAGGTAGAGAATAGAAATATGAGGTCAATTATCGTTCCTATGGGTAGGAACTTTTATTGTTGGTTTTAAAATTCGACCAATGCAATACTAAGCATGTAAGCGAAACCAAAAAATGATTCAGGGGGAATTTGAAATGACAAGAGTATTGTTAATCTGTGGAGCAGGTGCTTCAAGCGGCTTTATGGCAAACGCTATTCGTAAAGCAGGCAAAAAAAGAGGAATGGAAATGTCTGTACAAGCACGAAGCGAGTCACAATTATCGGAGTATCTAAATGAAATCGATGTTTTGTTAATTGGTCCTCACTTGAAATATATGGAGGATGAATTGAAAGAGAAAGTAAGAGACTATCAGATTAAAGTATCTGTTATCCCGCAAATCATTTATGGCACTTTAGATGGCAATAAAGCGTGCGACCTTATTACTAACCTACTTGAATCGGGTGAATAACATGATGGAGAAAATAATGACTTTTATGAACGAATCGTTTAGTCCAAGGGTTAATAAAATCACGAAAAACCCGTGGGTATCATCGATCCAGGATGCGGTTATGACTATTCTGCCTCTAATCCTTGTCGGTTCGCTAATTACGATTGTTAGTCTATTAAATAGTGTATTTTCGTGGCTCCCTGATTTTTCTTTAATTAATACATTTACATTCGGTCTGCTGGGCTTATTCGTTTCCTTCTTAATCCCATATTTCATTATGGAGAAAAAGAAACTCGATAATAAAAAGCTAATAGCAGGCTCAACAGGTTTGGCTCTTTATCTGTTCTTATTGTCGCCAGTCATCTTGGAGAACGGACAAATTCAGTTCATGCTAGATCGATTTGGAGCAACTGGTATGTTCCTGTCATTGATAGTCGGCTTGTTTGTTGGATTTGTACTTGTTCAATTCTCCAAATTCTCGTTTTTCTCAGAGGATTCATCAATTCCGGACTTTATCGTTGTTTGGTTTGACACACTTATTCCGATTACGCTGATTATGCTGACTGGATGGCTGATTGGTGTTCAAGCAAAAATTGATTTCTTTGAAGTAATCCTAGCGATCTTTAAACCCTTATCAAGTATTGTTCAAAGCTATCCTGGATTTGTTTTATCTGTCTTCATTCCAGCGTTTCTGTACACGTTTGGTATTAGCGGCTGGGTGATGATGCCAGTTATTTATCCCGTTTATTTATCAGGTCTTGCCGAAAATGCGCAAGTAGCAGCGTCTGGCGGAGACCCAACCAATATCGCAGTTATGGAAACGCTTTATGCCTTTACAAGCATGGGTGGAATCGGTACGACTTTGCCTCTCGTTATCATGATGTTCTTCCTGGGAAAGTCGATGCGTATGAAAGCTATTGGACAGGCAACGATCGTTCCCTCTATCTTTAATATCAATGAACCATTAATGTTTGGGGCACCAATAGTCTTTAACCCATTTTTAATGATTCCGATGTGGATCACTGCAATTGTTATTCCGAGTATTACGTACTGGGTGCTGCATGCAGGCTGGGTAAGTATCCCGACGAAGACTTTCATGCTTTGGTATTTGCCAATGCCGATTTCATCATATTTGGCAACTCAAGATTGGAGAGCTATTGTTTTAGCAATGATATTATTTGTCGTAGCATTTATTATCTTCTTCCCGTTCTTTAAAGCTTACGATATTCAAGAGAGGAAGAAAGAATTAGAAGTAAGCGAATATGAACAGTAATTCGTTATAGCATTCCAAAACAACAATAAAGGAGATTGTACCATGATTGATAGAGAACAAGAACTAGAAGCGCTGTATTTAATATCAATGCAAATGATCCTGCATGCAGGTGATGCCCGCAATGATGTCATGGAAGCGTTAAAATGCTGCGAAGAGGAGGAATACGACCGTGCTGAAAAAGTATTAGAAAAAGCAAATAAAGATATCGTTGCATCTCATAAGCTGCAAACAGAAACCGTACAAAAAGAAGCACAGGGAGAGGAAGCCATTTTCTCACTGCTGTTTGCCCATGCCCAAGATACGTTAATGACTGTAAAGAGCGAATATGAAATTGCCAAACGGTTAGTTCGCGTTTTTAGAAGAATTGATGAAAAAATTGATGGAAAGAAGGCATAACCATGAGAACGTATGAAGGTACTTTTCCAAAAGATTTTCTATGGGGCGGTGCGGTTGCGGCTAACCAATGCGAAGGTGCTTTTGGGATTGGCGGAAAAGGATTTAGCCTTGCTGATGTTCACCGGTATCGTAGTGATCAAGATATTACAAGTCATGATTCTGATATGACTCTTGCGAAAGTGAAAGAAGCGATTGAAGACAAAGTCGGTTACTATCCGAAAAGACATGGAATCGACTTTTATCACACTTATAAAGAAGATTTACAGCTTCTGGCCGAAATGGGCTTTAAAACTTTTCGAACATCTATTGATTGGTCCCGTATTTTTCCGAATGGTGATGACCAAGAGCCGAACGAAGAAGGGCTTGCTTTCTATGATAAGTTAATTGATGAAATCAGAAGTCTTGGTATGGAGCCAATTATTACAATGCTTCACTACGAAACACCGTTAAACATTACACTTCAATATGGAGGATGGAATAATCGCAAAGTAATTGATTTTTTCGTCCGGTATGGAGAAGTATTGCTTGATCGTTACAAAGACAAAGTGAAATATTGGATTGTGATCAATCAAATCAATTTAATGTATCATGAATCCTTTAACTCGATTGCGATTTGCAAAGACCAGGTGGATCATTTAGACGAGGCTAAGTACCAGGCTATTCACAATCAGATGGTTGCATCGGCTCGTATTGTTAAAAAGGCGCGAGAATTGAGTTCTTCTCTTCAAATGGGCACTATGCTGGCCGATTGTACAGCCTATCCAGAGAGCTGCCATCCGGATGATATTGTACTGGCGCTGAAAAGAAATCGCCTACAATATTACTTTACCGATGTTCAATTTAGAGGCGAATACCCTGGCTATATGAGACGTTTCTTTCATGAAAATGATATTTCAATTAACGAACAGCCAGAGGATGCAACTATTTTAAAACAAAACACTATGGACTTTCTGGCCATCTCATACTACTATTCTTCCATGGTTTCAGCAAAAAGGAATGGTATGAACCCCATTGATTTAAGTAAAAACCCGCATCTAAAAGCAAATCCATGGGGCTGGGCTGTCGATCCTAAAGGCTTATATAACGCATTATGCCAATATTATGATCGCTATCAAGTGCCAATCATGATCGCTGAAAACGGTTTTGGCATGTATGACAAGCTGGAAGATGGGATGGTTCATGATGATTACCGTATCACGTATCTATCTGAGCATATCACCCAAGTTAAGGAAGCTGTTAAAGATGGTGTGGAAATTTTCGCGTATTGTGCTTGGGGACCGATTGATATTGTCAGCTGTTCTTCGGCTGAAATGGAAAAACGCTATGGCTTCATTTATGTTGATATAGACAATGAAGGGAATGGCTCGCGAAAACGTATTAAAAAAGACAGCTTTTACTGGTATAAAAAAGTGATTGAAACGAACGGAGAGTTTATTTAACGGAATATTCAATCGGATCACCTGTGCATACCAGTTAAAGTTGGAAGAGTTTGTATACAAATAAAAAATGCTACATTCAGCAAAATGTATTGACAAGACAATAAAGGGAGGCAAGCAACTTGAGAAAAAATCCAGCTACATTTCCTAAAAACTTTTTATGGGGAGGCGCCATTGCGGCAAATCAAGCAGAGGGTGCTTATTTAGAAGGCGGAAAAGGACTTTGTGTAGCAGATATCAATAAGTTTACTGATGACGTGAGTATTAAGGAAAAAGGCAATTATGAATTGACAACAAAAGACATTCAGTTTGCTCTAGAAGATAAAGAAGGTCATTATCCAAAACGGTCATCGATTGATTTCTATCACCGTTATAAAGAAGATTTAAAAATGCTTGCAGAAACGGGAATGAATTCGTTTCGTACATCTATCAACTGGGCACGCATTTTTCCGAAAGGCGATGAGACAGAACCGAATGAAGAAGGATTGAGATTTTACGATGATCTTATTGATGAGATTATTAAAAATGGAATGGAACCTCTCATTACCGTTTCCCATTATGAAATGCCATTGCATTTAGCAACCGAATATAATGGATGGTATAACCGAAAAATGATCGATTTTTTTGTCCAATACTGTGAAGTATTATTTAACAGATATAAAGATAAAGTGAGATACTGGATTCTTGTAAACCAAATTAACTTAATTACGTTTGAATCATTCAATCACCTCGGTATTCCGGCAGATCGTGTGGAAAACTTGTTGGAAGCCAAATACCAAGGTGCACACAATGAGCTTGTTGCTTGTGCGAGAGCAACAAAAATAGCAAAAGAAATCAATCCTAAGATACAAATCGGAATGATGCTCTTTGATGCAATTTCTCATCCCGCAACATGTAAGCCGGAAGATGTACTGGCAACGGTAAAACGCAACCAAATGGAGTATTATTTCTCTGATATTCTCATGCGTGGTAAATACCCAAATTATGCGTTCCGCTTCTTTGAGGAGAATAATATTACGATTCAATTCGGAGAACATGATGAAGAAGATTTTAAAAATACAGCAGATTTCTTTAGCTTCTCATACTACTACACGCGAATTTCTGATGCAGAAAGTGCAAAGAAGCTTAACTCTGCATACTTAAATCCGGAGCTGAAAGCAAGCGATTGGGGCTGGTCCATTGATCCGATCGGTTTAAGAACTGCTTTAAATCTGTACTATGATCGCTACCAAAAACCGATCATGATTACTGAAAACGGTATTGGTGCATATGACAAGGTTGATGAGAACGGCGAAATTCATGACCCGTATCGCATTGAATTCCTTAAACGCCACATTGAACAAATAAAAGAAGCAATTAAAGACGGTGTGGAAGTAATCGGCTACTATCCGTGGGGACCAATCGATATTGTCAGCTGCTCATCATCCGAAATGTCTAAACGCTACGGTTTCATCTACGTCGAAAAAGATGATTATGGCAATGGAACACTCGAAAGAAAGAAAAAAGAGAGCTTTTATTGGTATCAGAGGGTTGTTCAGTCGAACGGAGAAGAGTTGTCATAAAAGAATCTTACAAAAAAGTTTACCTGATATTTTTACGAATCCCGAAAGATAATTGGTTAACCGGTGAAGCATGTAACGATGTCCTTACATGTAAGAACGAAAATGCCACCTGCTTTACATGCGAGTCGTTTCATTTACTGATCAGGAAACTGTAACGAGTTCCCTCAAAACATGTAGGAAAAACCGTTTTCCTACGTTGGTTTTGGGGGACTATGTTTTATTTTTTTAAAAAAATTATTTTTTTGAATATAGGTTCTAAAATAAATCCAGCAACTAATAAACCGAGTCCATTTGCTATCATATTATTTGGAATGAACATATTAAATAAATAAATCATCGTTCCGTAAAGTATAATTCTTAATGTTATCATTGCAATATTAGACATATAATTATCTCTCCTTTTAGCTTGAATATTAAAAATAATACCAGATATCTATTTATTATCGGTGATAATGTCCATATTGTCTTTGAGAAATGGTATGCCGTTTAAATAGTTCTTTTCGTGGAAATGACTATGTGTGACAATCTGTTATGGAGGCGATTAAGAATTGAAATACAGCATTAAGCTGTGCATAGTTTGCTATGATAAAAAATGAATACAAAACATTATGTAAATTTGCTTAAGGAGTGGGATGGGGCATATTTTTATATGCTCAAGACTTACTTGTAAAGCAATTTTTATAATGCGGATAGGTTGAAGAATGATGGTCTGAAGGAGGGCAGGAGTAGCTCTCTTTTTTATTTTTCATAAAGTTGCTTTCCTATCTCTTAGTATAATAGGAATTTACTTGTTTTCAAAAAACGAAACTAGATGAGAAAGTGTGCCATATAAGTGTGGAAAGGGTATAATAAATTGGCAAAAGTAGACACTAAAAGGGATTGGCTAGTACTGGAATTGAGATAGAGCTAGCCAAAAGTACATAGAATATCAATATTTTTGTGTAAAGGAAAAGTAAAGATACAAAAATCATAAATAAGAAAAGGGGAAATGGAGATCCGATGACGCAGAGAAAGGCAATGCAAGAAGCAGGATGGAACTTTGACAACAGTTATGCACGTTTGCCAGAATCATTTTTTTCAAGTCTCAACTTAAACCCTGTACGCTCACCAAAGCTGATTATTCTTAATAAAAAGCTGGCAGAAGCACTTGGGTTAAACATGGAGGCACTTCAAAGCGAAGATGGAGTAGAAGTGCTTGCTGGCAATCGAATCCCCGAAGGTGCTTTTCCTATTGCTCAAGCTTATGCGGGTCATCAATTTGGGCATTTTACGATGCTAGGAGATGGACGGGCTCTGCTGCTTGGAGAGCAGATCACCCCTCTAGGTAAACGCTTTGATATACAACTAAAGGGTTCAGGAAAAACAGCATACTCTCGTCGGGGCGATGGTCGAGCAGCACTTGGGCCGATGCTACGTGAATATATCATCAGCGAAGCAATGCATGCGCTTGGTATTCCTACTACCCGGAGTCTAGCGGTGGTGACAACCGGTGAGACAGTCATCCGTGAAACTGACCTGCCTGGTGCAATTCTAACACGAGTGGCTGACAGTCATATTCGTGTCGGCACCTTTCAATACGTTTTAAAATGGGGCACGATTGATGAACTCCGAGTCCTAGCGGATTATACATTGCAAAGACATTTTCCAGAGGCTGAGGCTGGTGATAATCCCTATCTTTCATTACTTAAGGAAGTCATCAAGCGTCAGGCCTCACTGATTGCTAAGTGGCAACTAGTAGGCTTTATTCACGGGGTGATGAATACCGATAACATGGCCATTAGTGGAGAAACCATTGATTATGGTCCTTGCGCTTTCATGGATGCCTATGATCCGGCAACAGTATTTAGTTCCATAGACATTCAGGGGCGTTATGCCTATGGCAACCAGCCACGTATTGCTGCATGGAATCTCTCGCGATTCGCTGAAACCCTCCTGCCTCTGCTCCATGACGATCATGAGCAGGCGGTCAAACTGGCCCAGGATGCCATTTCAGATTTTACTGAGTTATATCGCAGTAATTGGATTGCGGGAATGAGAGCAAAGCTTGGAATCGGTAATGAGGAGAAACAGGATGAATCCCTTATTGAAGATCTCCTCACTATAATGCAGAAGTATCGTGCGGACTATACCAATACCTTCCTTGCATTAACCTTTGGTAGGCTAGAGGATACGGTTCTGTCTGGAACCCCAGAGTTTGCCCAGTGGCATGAAATGTGGCAGGCTCGCCGAGGCAGACAGCAGGGATCGAAATCAACCTCGTATCAATTGATGCAAAACAGCAATCCTGCGCTAATTCCACGGAATCATCGGGTAGAAGAAGCTTTAGAAAGCGCAGTACAACAAGGAGATTACAGCGTGATGGAGCGGCTTCTTATTGCTCTTTCCAATCCTTATACTCACTCTACCGAACAGGCTGAATATTGTACACTCCCTCCGCAGTCAGCTATTCCTTACCGAACCTATTGCGGTACCTGATTATATAGAGCCGTTTGAGAATGAGATGACTGCATCCATTGTTTGTACAATCTTGGCTCACCAAGCACCTGTTTTATTTATTGAAGCTTTGCTGAAGTAAATCATTAGGCAGTCAGGATATGTGAATTATTTCATGAAAAAAAGCTCGTGCTTCCTCTTGGAGTACCGAGCTTTTTTGTGTTAATACGAATTGCTTTTGGACTCAGCTTTTGGTAAAGCTTGCATGGGAGAGCGGCTGTCCACTTTTCCGAAATGGAGAATTCTCCATACTTCAAAGATAAGATGATGGGTCACGTGATCCAATTCTTCTGTACGAGAAATAATTTTGTAAATTCGATCCATCATGACCTGATATTCTTCTTCGCTTAAATGCACGTGGGGCATGTTGCAATCACCTTCCAATTTATGTGTTGTATCCTTATTGTCACCTTACTACCAGCGGTTTTAATCAGTGCTCAACTTTCTTTTTTTTCTTCCTTATGTCATCATGGAAGCAGGTTTGTTTCAGAGAGGAGCAGCAGATGTATGAAGCCAAATACGAAAGCTATGCAACGTGGTATACAAAGCGCTATTACGCAATTGGAAGGGCGTTTTTTAGAGCGGGAGGAATTGATTCGTCTGCTGTTTTTAGCGGTCATGAGCGGTGAGAATGCTCTGTTAGTAGGCCCGCCAGGAACTGCAAAATCACAGCTAGCTCGTGCTTTCTCACAATTATTTGGTACCAATCATTGGTTTGAATATTTATTAACACGCTTTAGCACACCTGATGAATTATTCGGTCCCATTTCCATACAGCAATTAAAGCAGGATCAATATGTGCGCAAAACAAAAGGATACTTACCAACGGCACAATTTGCATTTTTGGATGAAATTTTTAAGGCAAACAGCGCTATCTTAAACGCCTTGTTATCTATCTTGAATGAACGCGTATTCTTTAATGGTCAAGAGAAGGAGGAAGTACCATTATTGTTTGTGATGGCGGCCTCTAACGAGCTGCCTGACGATCAGGAGCAATTAGCGGCGTTATATGATCGGTTTCTTATTCGGTATGAAGTTGGCTATTTGAGGCTTGCCTCCAGTTATGAGAAGATGTTTCAGCTTGATTTTGAAGCTCTTCCTACCTTATTTAACATGTACGAAGTAAAAGATGTACAAGAGGCGGCTGCTAAGGTGCATATACCGGAATCACTTGTTTACTTCTTATACAGATTAAAGCAGCAGATGGAAGATAAAGAATTCGTTATTTCTGATCGTCGTTTGCGTAAAATTGCACTAGTATGGCAAACCTCCGCTGTATTGAATGGACGGGATGAGGTTTCTCTCTGGGATACGGTGTTTACTCCACATATGCTTTGGGATGTACCTGAGGATTTACCAGTACTGACTGAGCTGTACCAAGAGAGATTTATGGAATCCTTGAAGGTAGAGCTAGAGAAGGAGCTTCCCTTGCGCTATTATGAACAGATTTCAAGCAAATGGATGGAAAAAGAGGATGAGCTTCATGCTTTCCAATTTAAAAAGGAAATTGGCTCCAAAATGAATAAGGAAGCTTCAGAGCAAGCAAAAAGAATGCTGGAGCAGTGCCGGATAGAACTGGAAGAAACAGGACGTCATCTACAGCAAAAGCTGACGGACTGGCTTAAGCAGGAGGCGGACTTGCCTAGTTATCTTTTGGAGAAAAATTTCATGCTATTACATGTGGAGTCTTATACGGTGAAGTTCGCGCACCTGCGTCTGGAGGGAGAACGACATTTGCAAATCCTACAGGGCTTGTATCGCACGCTGTTTGACCGAGAACTTCCCGGAGTCGAGTACGACTATACCTTGTAATGGTGGTGACGGGAGATGTTTGTACGACATCAGCGTGTAGATCGCTTTGTGTTTGATGCTTATTTTCGTTCTTCTCGTATTGCAAAGGAATGGGTCGAGGAAACGATGCGTAAATCGCCATGGTTTAGTGAGGCACTGTTGTTTGATTTCTTCTTAGCTTTTTATTTGAAGCAGCCAGAGGTAAATGAAGTTAGTGATGCTGTTCCTTTTCATCGTTGGATGGTTCGTTCTTTGTTGCGTCAGCATTTTTACCAAAGTATTCATCCAAGAACCATAGCTAGCGAGAGCGCCTCCTTTAAAACGGCGAGTAAGGCACTTATGTGGCTAGTCTCTAGCTTTGAAGAAGAGGTACAGCGGCGTAAAAAAATGGACAAGATACTAGGTGTTTCAGACCAATCACAGCAAGGGGAAAGTGTTGACCAGCAATCGAGTGATCCTGAGCAAACGGATCAGCTACTAGAACGCTTGACCCAAAAACAGCAGGAGCAATTACGGTTGGTAGGCTACACCTTACAGCAGGGGAAGCAAATGGTAGAGGATAAGGAAGAATCTCAATCTGCTCGTCCGCTGGCAGAAGAAGAGGTGCAATTACTGCGCAGTCGAATCATAGAGATGCAAGAAGAGATGAAAACGAATTATATAAAGCGTCCCAAGCTGTTGCAGAAGGTAAAAAAGCTGGAAGCAGAATTGATGCAGAGACAAAAGCAGGTAGAGCGTCTCATAAAGCAAGAAAAGTCGGCAATACAGCATCTAGAACAGGAATTGGGTGACTGGTTACAGCAATCTTTAAAGAAGTCATTACAGACAGAAGAGCAGGATACCTCATATTTATTTGCCTTGGTAGAGGCGAGTCAACGTTTCTCGAATCGACGGTGGGGAAGTGATCTGGGGAAACTCAGAAGGGAAACATATGAAAAGTATTTAAAATGGGTGGAGCAGCTTTCCAAGCATCCAGACCTACTACACTTTTTGCAGGAAGTGGGACGTAATGTTCACGAATTTTCTATGCGTAAAAAAAAGCGTAAAGAACGACGTATGCCGGAAGAATATGATGATTTAAGGCAGAGTGGAGATTTGTCTCATTTATTGGCGAGTGAAGCATTGTTACTTGCTGATCCTGATTTAGAAACCTATTTTATGGTTAAGGCGTTGGAACAAAAATTACTAACATACGACACGATAGGCTGGCGCGATGAGCCTCCTAGTGGACCTGTAATTTGCATGTTGGACAGTTCTCATTCTATGCGAGGTGCAAAGCTTCGGTTAGCCCAAATTTTTGTTATGACCTTTGCAGCTATCTCTTTATTGGAAAAACGTGATTTTATGCTTATGCTATTTGGCACAAAGGGCGAGGTTATTGAACGACCCTTGTATTACAAAAAGCCGGATTGGATGGGGTTTTATGAGCTAGCTCAGCAGGCTTTTGGTGGAGGCACTAATTTCGATGAACCAATAAAGCGGGGCATACAGATATTGTATGAGAATTCCAAGTTCGAAGCTGCTGATTTCGTTATGATAACTGATGGGATTGGAGAAATATCTCCGCCGGTGCGTCAATTATTGGGCCAGATGGCTGTGGATAAGCAGGTTAAATTGCATTCCTTAATCATGGGAACGGCACGACAGCATCTCATTCAGACCTATGACCTGATTGGGATTTCCCATCAGGTACGCTTTGCTACCTCATGGGAAACCAATGACTCACAGAACAGCGGACTCTTCCTCGATGTGTTTGCTCCATAGCGGAGTGCTACAGTTTCATTAGTATGTCCAAAATAAAAAACTATATATCGAAAAGAGCTGTAGACCGATTAGGTTCCACAGCTCTTTTTTCTTATCCAATCCGCGCAAGCATCGTTTTACTAAATTCTAATTCATTCATTTTTTCTAAAACCAATACTGGATCATATTCCCAGCTTGCTTCCTCTAACATTAACTCCACAGGAGCATCAGATAGAATGGTTGCTAATTTTTGACTTAGATATACCTGTTCTTTATTCTCTGTCAATTTGGCTCGCATTTTAGGTGTTAGCGAATCTACATTAGCATACAGATTATCTAGGGTACCATGCTCTGTTATTAATTTCACTGCTGTTTTTTCCCCAATGCCAGGACAACCGGGGATACAATCAGAGGTATCTCCTTGCAGGGCTTTTACATCAATAACCTGAGCAGATGTAATACCTTTTTGTTCGAGTAAGGACTGCGGGCAGTAATGCTCATGTTTCCCGCCGTTTTTCAAAATTTTAACATGTACCTGATCACAGACAAGCTGTAGGCTGTCATAGTCACCCGAGCATATGATTACTTCATGACCTTCTTCAGCAAATCGTTTGGATAACGTACCTAAGATATCGTCCCCTTCATAACCTGACAAGCCTACATTAGGTATAGAGAAAGCCTGGGTAACCTCCTTCACCAGCGAGAACTGAGGAATTAACTCGGCAGGTGGTTCGACTCGATTCGATTTATAACCATCGTACCATTGACTACGCAATAAGGACTCGCGTGAAGCAACATCCCAAGCAACGATCAGATGAGTTGGTTGAATGAGATCTGCATAATCAAGCATCATTTTGGTAAAACCATAGACAGCATTCGTGTACAATCCGCTTTTGGTTTGACGAATACTGCCTGTCCATGAGGAGGCATAAAATGCACGGAAAAGAAAGCTCATGCCATCCAATAGTAAAATTTTATTCTTCAAAGCAAATAACTCCTCCCATAATAAACGCCAACTGTCTCTGTTTCGCTATTATAGCATGAAAGGCGGGGATTGGCTGATTTCTAGAAAATAGTAAAAAAAAGCAGGAATGAAAAAAATGAAATGATACATCATATAGATACACCTCCATAAACAGTAAAGAAATAGCGTAGCCGTCAGCATTGAGCCTATCCAAAGTGGATCGGTTGAATGCTGAAGGCAACATTAGCCTCAGCAAAAATCCAAATAGAATGGAGATGAAAGGTTATGGCAGCTAACAACAATTCTAGCAACAACCTTTTAGTTCCTCAAGCTAACCAAGCTCTTGACCAATTGAAATACGAAATCGCTACTGAATTCGGCGTACAATTGGGACCAGACACTACTTCTCGCCAAAACGGATCTGTTGGTGGAGAAATCACGAAGCGCCTTGTTTCTTTCGCTGAGCAACAACTAGCTCGCTAATTAAACAACAGCATACGTGGATGATGAGGGATGAAACCCCCTCATACGAAAAGGAGGGTCGGTTGCTTTAAGCACCGATCCTCCTTTACTTTTTGCAGAGATGTTAGGAAGAAAGATGAATCGTTTTAATATGCTGTACATTCCAATTGGTTCGATCACCCGTCATATTGATAAGTTCTAACAAATTGTTGTCTAAACGGCTAACTATTCCAATCTTGTGAGGATCATCACCTGTATCAAGGATAATAAGTTCTCCTTCCAGCCGTTTCATCTGTTCTTCAAAAGAACGAGAAAGTGGAATTTGAGATGCTTTAATCTGTAGATGATGATTACTAAGAGAGAAGGGGGTAAAGCTTCGGCTATAGGGGATCAGCCATTTTACATGATGGAGGGAAATAAACATAGTCTTAAAGACCGGGGAATAGAACACTAGATAATTGTTTAGTATAGTCGTCACATATCCGTGCAAAGAGTGTGAACCTGTTACATTAATTTCTAGAAACAAGCCCTTTGCTTTGTTCAGAATATTCCGATAAGATAAAGCTTCTTTATTTAAAAGAATTGGACTTTCTTGTAGCTCAAAAGGATTGACTAGATTGGAGCTTATCTGTTTGATTGATTTTACATGAATCCAGGGTACATAGATGTAACGTGTACCTTCATATAGAACGAGGATATCAATCCCCTGATCCATCACTTGGCCTACAACGTTATTATTCTCAGGTAATGTTACTTCAACAAACTGATTTAAAAAAGGAGAGATGGGTTCCAAGTAGAGCTTCCTCCTTTCCTAGGAGAACGGGAAAGTAACATCTATCTGTTCCATTTTGGATAAGACATACCTGGCAATTTTATGGTAACCGATTGGAGCGAATTTCCTCTTTGATTGAAAGGATATGGTGTTTTTAACGAAATTTGATGCTTTGAGGGCTTCTTTTTTGGATGAATTCTTACTGCAGGCGGTGTGGAGAAGTACTTTTGTTTCTGTCTATCGCGTTTTTTAACACGCAGACAGAAAACTTCTCGATTACCTACATGTCTAGCATTCTGATTAGCAGGGGAGACAGTGTCAGATGAAGATGAAGATGATGATGAAGATGATGAAGATGATGAAGATGATGTTGTTGTTGTTAAACTAGCAATAGTTGCTTTTGAAATCCAGACGAGTTCTTTATTATGGACTAAGGCAATTTGATTTTGATCAGCTTCGGTCAAAATTCCTGAGATGGGTTCATAACTAGTGAAATGAACGTGAACGAATGTATTTCGTAATTTGTCTAATAAAGCGGAGAAATTAGGTGCATCATGAAGTTGATATAAAGGGCTTTTCGTTCTAATTTTGGAATGAGTTCCATCCTTTTGAGAACGCCCATGTGTTTTGCCTTGAATACCAATGCACTTGATTTCACTTAGCTGATAATATACTAATGTCCCTTTTTCGGTTTGCAGGGCTACATAGTCAGTGCCAGCGAAACGAAGTATTCCCGTGTATGAATCTTTCCCAGTTCGATTAATTCGTACTCTTTTATTAACTAGCGATTTTAATAGCTGTTCGTATGATTCAGCTTCGATAACCTCCTGAGGGATTCCTTTTTTAATTTCAAAAGGCGGGTTTCGAAAATCCTCTTCAATACTAGTGAGCGGCGGCAAATAATAATACAAGACTTGGCTATCTTCTGTTAATTGAACGAGGTAGTTTGATTTGGTAGCCAGTAGGATTCCACGTATTGTTTCAGCTCTACCTCTATAGAGGCGCACAGTCTTGCCGACCAGAGACTGTAAAGTGGTGATATCGAACATGTTATACATAGCCCCTTTCATTTGACCAATCAGGATATTTACAATGCATGTATATGTATCCCCTGACATTCTTGCTGTAAACAAGAGCCCTTTTCTGGAATAATTCCACATTTGCCCTAGATTTTAGCCCTTTCTTGTTGCACTGGTTATTCACACAAACGGCAAGAGCGGACTAGTCATATGTTAGTAGAGAAATCATGTGCTTTTCAATCATGCACAGGAGAGGGGAAATAGTCAGTGAAAAAAAGTACCGCGAAACGAATTTTGCGTGATTATCCTGAATTTGAAGCGTGGCTAAAGCAACAGCCAACACGTGTTGCCAGAGTGTTAAGCAATCCTGCGACGATGGATAAATATTTAGAGCAATGGGAAAAAGAAAAAAAGAGACAACAGCGAACCTCTCTCGCATCCCTTGTTAATTTACAAAGTATTTCCGAAAAGACACGTAAAGTAAATGAGAAGCTGACCAGTTTGCAAAGTATTTTAGACGTTATTTCAGATAACAAAAAAATATAAGTGAATAATTTGTGGATTTTGTGGGGTGGTGGTGAGGAAGCCAACCCTTTTTTCTTTTATTCTGCTATACTAGAAAAGTAAGATATTTATTCTAAACGGGCAATCGACCTAGACATCTGAGGAGGAATTTGACATGAGCTTTAGCGATAAATTATCTGGAGTAATACATACGATACCAGCCATAGATCTGGTAGCAGCCGAACAAGCAAAAAAAGAACTAAAACGTTTGACTAAACCTGTTGGAAGTCTAGGTGTTTTAGAAGATATAGTTGTTCAGTTAGCAGGTATTACAGGACAAGCTAAACCGCGTATCGGGCGCAAGGATGTCGTGGTCATGTGTGGTGATCATGGTATTGTGGACGAGGGTGTAAGCGCATTCCCTCAAGAAGTAACTCAACTTATGATGGTTAACTTCATCAATGCTGGAGCAGCAGTAAATGTGTTAGCTAGACAAGTGGGTGCCGAGGTAACAGTAGTTGACATTGGCTCTAAAGCACTCGAAGTACCTGAGAATGTAATCAATAAGAAAGTGAAAGCAGGAACAAACAACTTTGCTAAAGGCCCAGCAATGAGTAGAGAAGAAGCTGCACAGGCGATCTTGGTTGGAATTGAAACAGCGCAGGAGCTGGCGAAAAAGGGTAGTAATGTCATCGCTCTTGGTGAGATGGGAATCGGAAATACAACGCCTAGCGCGGCGATTACCAGTGTATTATTAGGCCGTCCGCTGGAAGAAGGTCTGGTAGGACGAGGTTCGGGTATAAATGACAAATCTCTTTTAATCAAACGTGAAGCAATTCAACGCGGTATTGAGGTAAATAAGCCTCAGGCAGACGATGCGTTGGATGTACTTGCTAAGGTAGGTGGCTTAGAGATTGCCGGGATGGCTGGGGTAACGCTTGGTGCTGCTCTTTCTCGCATTCCTGTACTATTAGATGGGGTGATTGCTTCTGCGGCGGCATTGGTAGCTGCACGTCTTCAACCAGCAATTATTCCTTATCTTATGGCCACTCATTTATCAGTGGAACCTGCCCATCAATATATTCTGGAAGACTTAGGAATTCGTCCATCTCTTCACTTAAATATGCGTTTAGGGGAAGGAACTGGAGCTACATTATTTATGCCAATGATGGATTCTGCTTGTCGTGTACTGCAAGAAATGGCTACCTACTCTGATTTAGGTCTACCTGATCCAGAGTAATTGATCTAAAGATCGTTCAACTGAGATTAGGTGAGGCATTAAAGAAGAGGAGCATGATTATGATAGAGCGTTTTGGACATGGTGGCGACATATGGACGGCTGCAGAATCCTTTGGGCTAGAGGCGGATCGTATTCTTGATTATAGTTCAAATATTAATCCATTTGGACCTCCTGAGCAGCTTTTTTCAATATTGAATCAAGCGCTACCACAGGTCCTTCGATATCCTGATCCTACATGCCGTAATCTTCGCAAAGCGTTAGCAAGTTCGATTGGATCTCATATACAACCGGAAAATATTTTGGTAGGGAATGGAGCTGCTGAGTGCTTGCACTTGGCGGTTTCTGCTCTCAAGCCACGGATTGTAGGGATTATTTGTCCCTCTTTCTCGGAATATGAAGCGATTGCCAAGCAAGCTGACTGTGAGATTCGCATGTTATTTACAACGAAAGAACAGCAGTTTTTACCTGATGTTGAGGAGCTATGCGGCTTTGTGCAACAGGTGGATATGCTGTTTATTGGACATCCTAACAATCCAACGGGGAATTTTTTACCACGTAACGAATTACAAAAGGTGGCTGTTGCTTGTGAACAACACAATACCTACCTTTGTGTGGACGAAGCATTTCTGGATTTTGTAGATCATACTGAGGAGCATTCTTTAGTAACTGACTTACACAAGCTTCCCCATGTGCTTCTATTTCGCTCTATGACTAAAATGTACGCGATTGCAGGGCTGCGACTCGGTTACGTCATTGGGCAAGAGCAAGTGATCGAATGTCTAAAAGCTAAACAAATCTCGTGGAGTGTGAACCATTTGGCCCAAGTGGCAGGTGAATTCTTACTTCAGCAGCATGATTACGTACTGCGAACACAGGAATATGTTGCTGCGCAAAGAGAGAGCTTGCTAAAATCTCTTGAAGCACTACAGGGGGTTACAACTTTTAGGAGCGAAACCAATTACTTATTAGTTCATATAGACTCTACTCCATCTCATCTTCTTCAGGAAGAGATGGCGAAAAGAGGCATCTTAATTCGAAATTGTAGTATGTATCCAGGTTTAGGTGAAGGATATATACGACTTGCGATAAAAACACAGGAAGAGAATGAACGAATGGTAAGCGTGTTCCGTGAATCCCTACAAATCCTGTCAACTAGGAGATAAAAGGAGCGAAGGTATCATGAGGATCATTCTTATTACAGGTGGCGTTCGATCGGGGAAAAGTGCTTTTGCTGAAAGGCTGGCCCAACAACAGAAGCAGGAGCATGGAGGAACCCTCGTGTATCTTGCAACAGGGCAAGCTTGGGATGAAGAGATGCAGAATCGGATTCATTTGCACAGGGAACGAAGAGTGAATAATTGGGAGACGGTGGAAGAGCCGTATGAATTAGAGTCGGCGATCCAGACCATGGCTGAAGCCGATACGCATGAAGCAGCTTCAGAGTCATCGATTGTTCTATTGGACACATTCTCAGGATGGATTGCGAACATATTAATGCAGATGCCTGAAGATCAACTAAGTAAGTCTGCCATCCGGCAAGCTTGTCAACAACAAGTCATCTCTTGTGTATCTGCTATGCGCTCCTTAGATCGGACATGGATAGTGGTAAGTGATGAAGTGGGATTAGGTGGGGTAGCATTATCTAAATTAGGCAGGGCATTTCAGGATATTACTGGTTTTGCGAATCAGATCGTAGCACAATATGCTGATGAAGTATATCTAGTAGTGGCTGGTATCCCGATGAAGATCAAGGGGAGCGAGGCGAGTGACAAATGAATGCGTTTTGGAGCGCCTTAACCTTTCTTACGCGCATTCCGGTACGCTTTCAAGCGACAGAGCAGGATTGGTATCAAAGCGTAAAGTATTATCCTTATGTAGGAATGGTAATAGGAATTTTTTTAGCGGGAATCGCAGGAATTACGCAGTGGCTTTTTCCTGATATTCTCCTTTCACTTGTAGTGATAGCTTCTTGGGTCTATATCACTGGCGGTTTGCATTTAGATGGTTGGATGGATACCGCAGATGGGCTCGGTTCTGCTCGTTCACGTGAACGGATGCTAGAAATCATGAAAGACAGCCGAGTAGGAGCGATGGGAGTCCTTGCTTGTGTTCTTTTATTGGCAGTAAAGGTGGTGTCTCTATACTGGATCACAACTAGCGTACCTTTGCTGTCACTTATTTACTTATTGATCATCATTCCATTTGCAGCTCGTGTTTCTTTGCTTGGATGCGTTTATTTTTGGCCTTATTTGCATAAAGGAAAGGGATTGGCGTCTGGATTTAGAGAGCATGTGTGTATGAAGCACATTATCATTTCAATCGTTATCTCATGTCTTGTCGCTATCGTTTTAGTTGGATACCAATTAGCGATCATTTTTTTCGTACTCACGGTGGTCACGCACTATCTGTTTAACCGAATGATTGTCAAACAGCTGGGCGGCTTAACGGGCGATACCTATGGGGCACAAATTGAATGCATTGAAATGGTATTGCTTCTTGGGGCGGTCAGCTACCTGTATCACGGAGGTTTTGTCGGATGGTAAAAGTTATTTGGTTACGTCATGCTGTAACGGCTGAAAATCTGGCAAAACAATATATTGGACACTATGATGCACCTTTATCGAACAAAGGAGTGTCACAGGCGCAGCAGGTCGCAAAATTCTTAGCGAATCAACCGCTCACAGCTATTTTTTCAAGTGATTTAATGAGAGCAAAGGAAACAGCGGCGATCGTGGCAGAATTTCATCCAACGCTTCCGGTCCGAACCAGTAGTGACTTACGCGAGGTGTTTTTTGGTGAATGGGAAGGGTTGACGTACCAGGAGATCGAGCGAATGGATCGGGAGAGAATTTATCAATTTTATGATAACCCGTGGAATGTTGCCCCTCCTGGCGGGGAGAAATTACTCGAATTACAAAAGCGGCTAGAGCAATTCGTAAATAAAGAAATCAGCCCTTACTGTACCCAGACAAAATGTTATTCGAGTGGTACTGAAGAGAGGCTTCAGAAAGAACCAATTTTATTGGTGGTTACTCATGGTGGAATGCTGCGCTTGGTTTCTGCTCTTTTATTAGAAAATGATCCAGGTCGTTATTTTGATTCGTCCATTGGACATGGGCAATTTCTGGTTACGTGTTGTCGAGAAGACGGAGAGTGGGAAACATGCAATTTATAAAAGATTGGTATTTGGATGTAAACGAGAAACGGGTGCTTATTCACTATCCGAAAGGCTTTCGTGCCTGCTCTAGTGCTGTGTTTGGTGGTGGAATTAGCGAGGCGAAGTGGGTCCTAAACCAGTATGTGGGAAAGAGCTACTTATCAGATAATCCCGAAGAGGATATTAGAAGGTTTGTATTGCAAAATCAAGCCATACCTGAACAAACTATTGGATTGTTGACAGCAGCTTGTGTGGAGGATGTAGGAGTCTCTACATTAAAGGGAGACGAATTTGAACTTTGTGCAATTGTGACCACCGGTGTCGGCAATGCAGCTAGAGCAGGTACCGTAGAACAGCGCTACAATGCCTATGCAGCAGGTACGATTAATACTGTCGTATTCATTGATGGGAATTTGACAGACGGGGCTCTTGTAAATGCTGTTATTACAGCAACAGAGGCCAAAACGATTGCATTGGCAGAAATGGGAATTAGCGATGGAGAGGGCAGGGGTGCGACAGGAACCACCACAGATGCTATTGTAGTAGCGGCTACATGTGACCAATCACATTATCAGTCCGTCCATCCCTATGCTGGAACTGCTACGAACTTGGGCCATGCAATCGCTTGTGCAGTAAGGGATGCAACTCGCATGGCGCTTACCCATGAGCTAAATCGAAAAGAGCGTAGGAGTGCAGAATAATTATGGAAATAATGCTAGGAACTAGCTTGTTATGTGCCTATCTATTAGATCTCGTTATTGGTGATCCACGTTGGATTCCACACCCCGTGATTGGCATGGGAAAAGTGATAAGCTGGTTGGATCGTCGTATTCGACCGGTATATCATTCCCTTGTCAACCGCGGGCGTTCGGCCTTTCTCTCAGGTCGATTGCTGGGTCTTTTGTTTCCAGTGGTAGTCGTTGGCTTGGCTTTTTTAGTTCCCTATTATTTGCTAAAGGGACTCGCTAGCATTCATCCGTGGCTGTCTTATATCGCCGAGGTTGTGTTGATTGCTACCACAATTGCTACGAAAGGACTGGCCCAGGCTGGGCAAAAGATTTATGCGGCTTTACAGAAGGGCGATCTAGGAGAAGCTCGATTTCAATTGTCCATGGTAGTAGGGCGTGATACAGAGCAGTTGGATGAGAAAGAAATTTCACGTGGCACTGTGGAAACAGTAGCGGAAAACATTGTGGATGCAGTAACCTCCCCCTTATTTTTTGCCATGCTAGGTGGGGCCCCGCTCGCTATGGCATATAGGGCGGTTAATACGCTAGATTCAATGGTAGGCTATAAAAATGAGAAATACTTACACCTTGGCTGGGCTTCCGCGCGGCTAGATGATATCTGTAACTATATTCCCGCTCGGATCACCTTTATCTTTTTAATCCTAGCAGCGTTCTTACTGGGAAAGGATTGGAAAGACGCCTGGAAAACAGGAATTCGTGATGCAAGCAAGCACCCAAGTCCAAATAGTGGCTGGAGTGAAGCGGCTGTTGCCGGTGCCCTACACATTCAATTAGGCGGAACCAATACCTATCAAGGGGTTGTTTCTCACCGTGCACTTATGGGGACACCAAAGGTGGAGCTTCAGGCAAAACATATTAAACAAACCATTCAGATTCTGTATGCAACCACTTTTTGCTATGCCTTATGCGCTTTCATTTTAAGAGGCTTGCTCTTATACTAAAAGAAGGATCGGTCCGAATAAGGTTGGAGTTTGCAGGATTTCGACACGAAAACGGCAGGATTTCTTGCTGCTACGTCGAAATACTATAAAAGAAATGCTAGACTATCGTGTCATCCGAGATTGATGGGGGTTCTTAACCTATGAGCGAAATTAAAAACATAAAAGCTCGCATACCCAAAAAAGTATTAAACCGACTCGTCACTATTTTAAATCCGTATGAGCAGGTTGTTGACGAATTAAAGCTAAAGGTAAAAGGAATAAAATATGGTTTTCTAAAAGGCGGACGCTACTCTCCAATTGAATTTGTAGTTGGGCGAGTCAAGAAAACAGATAGTCTAATACGAAAAGCCCTTCTTAGAGGCATTGATTTTGCCCAAGATGATTGGGAAAAAAGATTGTGTGAGGAAATTACCGACATCGCTGGTATCCGTGTCGTTTGTCGCTATATTGATGATGTGCGGGAAGTGCAGAATCTGTTGATGGAACGGGAAGATTTTGTGGTACATGACGTTAAAGACTATATTACCAATCCGAAAGAATCTGGCTATCGTAGTATTCATATGATTGGTGATTATACGGTGTATCATGGCAGTGAAAAGAAAATCTTGCCTTGTGAGGTACAAATCCGGACGTTGGGCATGAACTTTTGGGCAACAAATGAGCATGAATTACGCTATAAATATGACGGAAATATTCCTTCCGACGTATTAGAGCAACTGCATATTGCTTCAACTGTCACTAACCAGTTAGATGAGCTGATGAACAGTTTACGTCAGGAAATTATGACCCCGCCAGAGCTTGACACTGATATGGAAGAAAAATTGGAAGAAATCTTCTCACTTTATGTCAAACAAGATTTTGAATCAGCTGAAGCGTTATACAAGGAACACTTTATTGGGTATGAAGAAGCTTTTCTGGATAATCCAAAATTCCGTATGATCAATGAACTGTTAAGTAAACGGTTTGGAAAATAACAGATGTAGGTATAACAAAAAATAGCCTCAGTCTACGTGACGAGGCTATTTTACTATCAATAAAGCTTAGATTAATGTTTGTCGATAAGCCTACTGGTTAGGTTTGGGTTAGACGAGCCGTTCAGGATTTAATAACTCATTGATTTCGCTTATTGTCAATTCGGTATCTCTCGCAACGATTTCTCTGACCGTTTTATTCTCTTGATAAGCAGTCTTGGCGATTTTGGCGGCTTTTTCATAGCCAATTACAGGATTAAGGGATGTTGCAAGCGCCGTACTATGCTCAACATAGTACTGACAACGCTCTGCATTAGCTTGTAGCCCCTCTATACATTTTGCACGGAATACTTCCATTGCGTTCGTCAAAATTTGAATGGAATGTAACAGATTATATGCAATAACTGGCATCATCACATTAATCTCCAATTGAGCACCCATCGTAGCGGCTGTGATTGTGGCATCGTTACCAATTACTTGGGCACAAACCATATACATCATCTCAGCCATCACAGGATTTACTTTGCCTGGCATAATAGATGATCCAGGCTGAACAGCAGGCAGGATCAGCTCGCCAAGTCCAGTGCGTGGCCCTGAGCCAAGTAAGCGTAAGTCGCTAGAGATTTTTAATAGATGAATCGCGAGCTCCTTAACAGCATGGCTTGCTTGAATGGCTCCTAAGGTGTTTTGCATAAAAGCGAACCGATCACGCGGCTTTTTAAACGGTAGGTCTGTTCGAAGCACAATCTCGCGTAATGTTCGATCAGCGTACTCAGGATGAGCGTTAATCCCGGTACCTACCGCATTTCCTCCGATACCAATCACGTATAGCTCCAACAGAGCATGTCGAATACTTTTTTCAGCCGTTACGAGTGCTGCTGCATAGCCACCAAATTCCTGCCCGAGTCGAATGGGAACAGCATCCTGTAAATGGGTTCGTCCTGATTTGATAATGGGATCGAATTGTCTGGCCTTCTGTTTTAGAGCGTAATGAAGTCGCTGAAGAGATGGCAGCAATTCTTTTTTTATCATCTCGACAGCACTAATATTGATGGCGACATGTATCGTGTCATTCGTTGATTGTGCCATATTCACATGATCGTTAGGATGGACAAGTGTGAAGTCTCCTTTTTGACCGCCTAATATTTCAATCGCGCGGTTTGCGATAACCTCATTAGCATTCATATTTTGAGAGGTACCGGCACCAGCTTGATAGACATCTACTACAAATTGATCGTCCCATTTGCCATCAATCACTTCTTCTGCGGCTGTTACAATAGCGCTAGAAATATGTTCGGGTAAATTTCCCACCTCTTTATTTGCAACAGCCGCAGAGGCCTTGATGATTCCTTGTGCTTTAATAAAGGCTCGTGGTAAACGAAGGCCGCTAATGGGGAAGTTATGGGTAGCGCGTGTGGTTTGCGCATCGTAATATACAGATCGTGGGATATATACCTCACCTAATGTGTCTTTGCTGATGCGTTCATCCATTTGTAACACCCTTTCCATAAAAAAATTATGTTAATAATGAAAAGCCAGAAATGCCGTCAATACAACATTTTTACCCATTTTCCCCAGCATTTTATCGATAGAATGTCCAAAATTGTACTTGTTCAATGCCTTTTCCATTTGATAGAGTGGTGAGGTAACTTGTTCGTAGAAAGGATTTTACAAGCATGAAAAAATGGATGAAAACGTTCTTGGCAATCGGTATTTCTCTAATTACGTTTGGAATTCAGCCAAGTTACGCTGCGCAGCCACCAGCCCTGCCGCTTGAAGAAATAAAAGGGGAAGGTGCTATTCTCATGGATGGCTCGTCAGGAACCGTGCTATTTGAGAAAAATCCCCAGCAGTATTTATTTCCTGCTAGTATTACCAAAATCGCCACCGCTATTTATGCTATTGAGAACGGAAATAGTAATGATATAGCGACCGTTTCTAATAAGGCGAGAACGGTAGAAGGTTCCCGGGTCTATCTAGCAGAGGGTGAACAAGTATCCATGCGGAATTTACTCTTTGGGTTGATTTTAAATTCAGGTAATGATGCTGCCATTGTGATTGCCGAACATATGGCTGGTTCCACAGAAGCATTTGCTGAAAAAGTGAATGTCTATTTAAAAGAAAAAGTGGGAGTGAAACATACTCATTTTACAAATCCACATGGGTTGCATGATGAGAATCACTACACAACTGCTGCTGACATGGCTAAGATTGCGCAGTATGCTATGAAGAATCCCTTCTTACGTGAAATTGCCGGTACAAAACGTTTTGAATGGCACCAAAAAGAATGGGATACCGTGCTGGTCAATCATAATAAAATGCTAACTACCTATGAGGGAACGACAGGTTTAAAAAATGGCTTCACGGACCAAGCACGAAATACTTTGGTGGTTACAGCTAAACGCGGTGATACAGAACTGATCGCCGTTACCATGAAGGCACCATCTAATGTGGTTAGCTATCAGGATGTCCACAAAATGCTCGATTTTGGCTTTGCAAATTATGAATCGAAAAAGATCGTAAATGCAGGACAGTATCTGGTGTATCAACCCCAGAATGATACAGAGAAAGCAGCAAACTTTTATACGGATAAGGATTTATTCATCACGGTTCCCAAACAGACTACATACGAACAAAAGCTACTTAGCAACGGGGACCTTGTATTGACTTTATCCAATGGAGAAGAGAGAAGGCTACATCTGCAACCTGAAGTACTCCCGACAGCAGTGTCTACTACAGAGGCTGGTGAGCAGGCTCCTACTCATAATCCAATTGCTCTTTATGGCGTTGTCGTATTCTGGGCGTTACTTAACTTGTTTTTCATCCTTTTCTTCATTCGTTTATTACGCGCGAAACGACGTACGAGGCGTACGAATAATGTGGTGCTGAGAAAACGAGCGAACTAAAAATAAGCAAGCTCTATGAGCAATAGATGCGACAGAACAACCGGACATGCCGGTTGTTCTTTTTTTGTAGAAAAAAGTTATAATAGAAAAATAAGTATGATTATTTAAAATATAAACAGATACATTGAAGAATGTAGGAGGGTACTATAATGAGAATAGAAACGTTTACTAGCAAGGGTATCGGCTTTTTAAACGAAGATGCGTTGATTGTTCATCCAACCCTCCCTCTATTTGGTGTGGTTGATGGTGTTACTTCATTACATGGTTTCATGAATGATCGTAAACAGACCGGCGGATACTTGGCTTCAACAACCATTGCTCGTTATTTTACACAGATACATCGTCTTATTCCGTTACAAGAGCACATATCGACTGCTAATTTGCTCATACGCCTACATATGCAGGAGGCTGGAATTGATCTTTCTTCCAAACAGAATCTTTGGGGAGCCGCAGTTGGAATCGTGACAATCGAGAAGAACGGTATATCTTATGCTCAGACGGGAGATTGCATGATTTTTGCTGTATATGAAAATGACAATGTACGTATATTAACTCGTCCACAAGTGGAAGTTGTAGAAGAGCGCACCTTACAAAAATGGTGCGAGGGTATTGAGAATGGTTTACTATCTCGCACGGAATTAAGCCTATTCATTCGAGATTTGATGATTCAAAATCGTGAATTGCAAAATGAACCACATGGTTACGGCGTACTAAACGGAGAGAAACAAGCCATAGAATATGTGGAATATGGCAGAATAAATCGTGCGGGAGTAAAGTATGTGGTCATTATTACAGACGGATTGTTTTGGCCATTAGCCAATCAGGAAAAGCAGGATTGGTCAAGGATGGTTCATAAAATGATAGAGATGGGACTCGAAAATTATGCAAAAGCCTTAACAAAGCTAGAAGAAAGCGATCCAGAATGTGTGAAATACCCAAGATTTAAAACGTCTGATGACAAAACGGGTATTATTCTTACACTATAAGCGAAGATTGGTATAATAGGGGAATGAACCAAATGAAAAGGTGGTAATCAGCATGAAGTTATTTTTTCTCTCAGACATCCACGGTTCTTTGACCTATGCGAAAGCAGCCCTAGAAGCATTTGAACGTGAGCAAGCAACCCATATCATCCTAGTAGGAGATGTGATGTATCATGGACCACGCAATGCTTTGCCAGATGGATACAATCCGTCAGAAGTAGCCAATCTGCTAAATAGGTATGCTGACAGCATTGTAGCTGTACGTGGAAATTGTGATTCGGAAGTAGATCAAATGCTTCTTCATTTCCCGATTATGAGTGATTCTCATACAATAGTTATGGATAAACGGCGTATTTTTGTGACACATGGACATATTTATCATGAGGATCATCATCCAGCATTATCGGCTGGAGATGTGTTAATTCATGGTCACACACATATCCCGGTGGCCAAGAAAAAAGGAGATCTGTTTATACTAAATCCTGGTTCTGTAGCTATTCCTAAAGAGAATCATCCGCATACATATGGAGTGATTGAGGGGGATCAGTTCTGGATTAAGAGGTTGAATGGAGAAGTGTATATGGAGACTTCACTTATCTAGCACTGATTTGAAAATGAATACTACTATTGACATATCGGAAAATATCGATATAATCAACGGTATGGATTATGTTATGATTTTTAAAGCTTTATCAAATGAAACCAGATTGCAAATGTTACATTGGCTAAAGGAGCCAGAGCTGCACTTTCCGCCATCTTCCTGTAATTACGAGAATTTTCCAGGGGGAATCTGTGTAGGACAAATTCAAGAAAAAGCAGGTCTTTCTCAATCAACCACGTCACAATACCTAGCGATTATGCAACGGGCGGGGTTATTAGAGGCTAGACGCTTTGGCCAATGGACGTACTACCGCAGAAATGAGGAAATGCTGCATAAGCTGGCTACATACTTCCGAGAGGAGTTGTAAAAGAAGAGTGGAACACCGTTTCATTTTTCTTTTTTTAAGCCAATATCGAAAATTTCCGATATACCGATTTAGATTACTGTCGCGATTTCACATGAAGTTATTTGCAAAAGGAGAGACCCATGAAAATTAGTCTACTGGATCAATCGTATGTAATAGAGGGTGGAACCCCAGAGCTAGCTTTGGAGCAAACGACTGAGCTAGCGCAGTACGTAGATGAAATTGGGTATCACAGGTATTGGGTGTCTGAGCATCATCATTCCGAAGCACTGGCTGGTTCTTCACCAGAAGTTCTTATCGCTTATTTAGCGGCAAAAACAAAAAGAATCCGTGTCGGGTCGGGGGGTGTAATGCTTCCTCATTACAGTGCATATAAAGTGGCGGAAAATTTTAATGTTTTAAGTGCTTTGGCTCCAGGTCGTATTGACGTAGGAATTGGCCGTGCGCCAGGGGGAATGCCGCTTTCAACTAGAGCCCTACAGGATTTACAGGCGCGCGATATTGATACCTTTCCAGAGCAAGTCCAGCATCTGACTAGCTATATTGATGACAAATGGAGTGAAAAGCAGCCTTTTCCAGGTTTGAAAGCTACCCCAGTCCCATCGCATAAGCCTGAAATCTGGATGCTTGGATCTAGTGACAATAGTGGAATTGTAGCTGGACAATTGGGATTACCATATGCATTTGCACATTTTATCAATTCCCAGCCAGGGGCGATGGATCAGGCTATCAGCCATTATCTACGTACGTTTACTGCATCACCACGTCTTATGCAACCGAAAGTACTTGCTGCCATGAAAATTATTGTGGCGGATACGGATGAGGAGGCGAATGAACTCGCGTTAAGCGCGTTACATCTTACGCATTTATTGTATCGAGGGCGGTTGCAACCGCTTGCTAGTCCAAAGACGGTAAGCACCTATCCATATACAGCAAATGAATTAACTGAGTTAGAAGCGATGAAGCATTCTATTCTAATCGGATCTGTAAAAACCATTGCCCTCAAAATCAGAGCGCTACAAGAGCGATATCCGATTGAAGAATTGATGGCCGTTTCCCCTATTTATGATATAAATGCCCGTAAACGATCCTATGCTTTATTACAGCAGGCTGTTGCTGAAGCCGATACGGGTAACCCATACCGCTAAAAAAACATTCAAATATATGCAAAAAAAAACAAAATCGAGGAGGAAGTAAGATGACTGTTAAATTATTTCAACCCTATCAATTAAAAGAGGTTACATTGAAAAATCGGATTGTCATGGCCCCTATGTGCATGTATTCTGTAACTGAAAAGGACGGAAAAGCTACTGACTTTCATATTACGCACTATACAACACGCGCAGTTGGACAGGTAGGTCTTATAATCGTGGAAGCAACTGCTGTTGAAGAACAGGGACGGATTTCGGAATTTGACCTGGGAATATGGAATGATGGCCACATAGCCGGATTACATAAAATTGTTGAGCAAGCACATCAGTACGGAGCTAAAATGGGAATTCAATTAGCCCATGCTGGGCGTAAAGCAGAGGTTCCTGGTTCCATCTATGGACCATCTGCGATTGCATTTGATGAGAGCAGCCGTGTTCCAGAAGAAATGTCAGTTGAAAAAATCAAACAGACAATAGAAGCATTTAAGCAAGGTGCGGTGAGAGCTAAACAAGCGGGCTTTGATGTTCTTGAAATTCATGCGGCTCACGGGTATTTATTACATGAATTTTTATCCCCGCTCTCTAATCAACGAACAGACGAATACGGGGGCTCTCAGGAAAATAGATACCGCATGTTATCCGAAGTAATAGCAGAGGTGAAAAGTGTTTGGGAAGGGCCATTGATGGTACGTGTCTCCGCTACCGATTATACAGAAGGAGGCTTAACCATCGAGGATCACGTACAATTCGCAGCTTGGATGAAAGAGCAGGGCGTGGATCTCATTGACGTTAGCTCTGGTGCACTTGTACGGGCAGCTATTAATGTGTATCCAGGCTATCAAGTAAAATTATCAGAACAGATCAAAGAAGAGGCCAACATCCCCACTGGTGCTGTAGGGTTAATTACCTCTCCGTTACAGGCTGAGGAGATTTTACAAAATAATCGTGCAGATATAATCATCTTAGGCCGCGAGCTGTTGCGAAATCCATATTGGGCTAGAGGTGCGGCAGATGAATTACAAGTAGAGATTGAGGCACCTAGACAGTATCAAAGGGGCTGGTAAGCTACAATTGTGACCACATCAATTTCTTACAAGATGTAAATAGATTAACCATAAGAAGCTAGTAATCCTTTTAGCATATAGGATACTAGCTTTTTTGTGTAAAATCATTCCTAAAAGGCCTATGCTACTTTAGAAATGTATAGAAAACCAGCAATTCGTTTGACCTTATAGATAAAATGTTATAAATTATAGTATATATATGAAATATATTTCTGATAATTTAAATAAAACCAAAATGATTTCATAAAGAGGGGTTACTATGCCAATTCCTAAGAATTACACTTCTTCTATTCGATTAACTGCGAAAGAAAAAGCTTTTCGTCAGCTACAAAGCTGGATTATCGATGGAACCTTAGAGCCAGGGGAGAAGCTATATGATGCTGAAATTGCAGAGGCGATCGGTGTGAGCAGGACTCCTGTGAGGGAAGCCTTTCAGCTACTTGAGGTCCAAGGCTTTATTGAAACATATCGAGGACGGGATACAAGAGTTACTACTGTTTCAAAGGAAGATGTACAGACAATGTATGTACCGCTTGCTTCACTTCAAGCATTAGCGGCCCAATTAGCTGCGACTGCAATTACAGAAGAGCAAATTGCTACATTAAACGAGATCAATGCCAGCTATAAACAGGCAATCTACGATAAAGATGTACCAAAAATTGTAGAAATGGATAGTCAATTTCATACATTTATTTTAGAAATTGTGGACAATCCCTATATCATAAATTTTACATCTGTTCTTCAGCTACATATTCAACGCTTAGAATATATCTTTTTTAAGCAACAGCACATTCCTAAGGAAGAATCTATTGATGAACATGAGAGAATCGTGCAAGCCTTTGTCCAGAAAAATGGAAAACTAGCTGCAGAGATTATGGAACAAAATTGGCTGCGTCCTATGAAAGAAGTATATCAGCTGATGTAATGATATAAACAATCTTGATGATGAACAGATCAGTGAGGAGACCATATGAAAACGGAACAGATTGTAATGTCGAGAAAATTCGGAGTTACCCTCGTACTAACAGGGGCTATGCTGTGGGGAATATCTGGGACTGTTGCTCAATATTTGTTTCAGCAACAAGGCTTCAGCCCTGAGTGGTTAGTCGTTATACGTCTTTTACTGTCGGGTATTATTCTATTAGCAGTTGCCTATAGAAAAGAGAAACAAAATATCTGGGGCATATGGAAAAGCACCAAAGAGCGACTCAGTCTTATCTTGTTTGGTATTTTAGGAATGTTAGCTGTTCAATATACTTATTTTGCAGCTATTAAGCATGGAAATGCAGCGACAGCTACTATTCTTCAATATTTGGCCCCTGTGCTAATTACATGCTATGTAGCGATTCGTCTAAAAAGGCTACCCATGTTAAAAGAATTACTAGCTGTCGTTCTAGCTCTGTTAGGAACGTTCTTACTGGTTACACATGGAAGCCTCAATAGCCTCTCTATTTCTGGCTTAGCATTATTCTGGGGGCTAGCCTCGGCGGTAGCATTGGCTTTCTATACATTACATCCACACAAGCTTCTTGCTAAATGGGGAGCAGCTATCGTTGTAGGCTGGGCGATGCTAATCGGAGGTATCGGCTTTAGTTTTGTTCATCCCCCCTGGAGGCTGGAGGGACAATGGTCGATGTCTTCCACTTTAGCCGTAATGTTTATTGTACTATTTGGAACACTGATTGCCTTTTACTGTTATTTGGAAAGTCTTAAGTACCTTAGTGCCCCCGAAACTAGTTTATTAGCTTGTGTCGAGCCTGTTTCTGCCGCCGTTCTATCAGTGATTTGGCTACAGATACCCTTTGGTTTAACGGATTGGTTGGGTACCCTGTGTATTCTTATTACCATTGCCATCCTATCCTTGGGTGGGCATAAGGAGACAGCTAAGACCAATTAGCTACTCCAACTTATCGAAACGAAAAATAAATAAATAGAGCAATACAAGGAAAAGGCCGGTATCCCGATAGGGAATACTGGCTTCGTGTTTTTGTGAATAAAAAAGAAAAGCTGTTCTCTGTAGGGGCAACTTCCTGAATACCTCCATTTTTGACTCCACTAAGCTATAACACTGATGAACAGTTCATCTGATACGGCTATACAGCTAGGCTAATAGAGAAATCTCCACAAATAAAAGGTGGCATAGGCTTCCCAATTTGTCCATGTCGCAGAAAGCTTTACCATTTCTGCTTTCGTGGGCTTTTGTGGGGTGCCCTGAAGATATTTAATCGCATTGTGTAAACCTACATCATCTATTGGAAAAGCGGAGGGCATCCTCAGGCAACGCATTAAAACGTAATTAGCAGTCCATGGTCCAATGCCACGGATTTTGACAAGCATGTTTTCCGCTTTTTTATAATCTCCGCAGTTCCCTAATTGCTCTTTGGTTATTTTACCTTCCACCATAAGCTGAGCTACACCAATTAAATACTCACATTTTTTCCCTGTCATTTGTAATCTCTTTAAGTCTTCTATTGTCAGAGCGGCAATATCATGCGGGGAGGGGAATATCCAATACGTTTCATCATCACATTCAATGCTTCGGCCAAAGGCCTCCACCAGTCGTCTTTTCAGCGTATAAGCGAAGGGCAAATTGATTTGCTGTCCGATAATTCCCCAGCAGATTGCTTCGAACAGATCAGGAATTCCAATGTTTCGGAGACCACTAAAAGTAGTAACTGCTCTTTGTAGCAATGCATCTGATTTAGCCAAATCGTAAAAAGGGCGCAAGTCTGTATCCAAATCAAACCAATCTCTTACATAACGGGCGACCTCGGCTCGTATCCATTTGCAGGATGGCATTGTAGTTCCTAGAAAACGAATGTGTAGCATGTTATCCTGATCCGAACGTATTTCTACTACAGGTGTTTCGGCTTCAATAGGAATAGCTCTGTAAATTCGTTGGTTTTTACAATAAAATAAGCATTCATTAGGCTCTTTGGACAAATATTTCATATTTTCGTTAAAGCTGAATTCCTTTGGCACGACCAGTGTTAGCTCACTCTGTTTATCCGTCCAAGCGCCTATAGGAAGAGTGGAACAGCATTTTCTACAAGGCCGGTATCCTGCCTGTTCAGCATTCGCCCGCGACTGAAATCGAATCGTGTTTTCAGGATGAAACTTTTCCGTACACCATGGGAAACAATATATCTTCTCTATTTTTTTACCAGTGAAATAAGGAGCATCCCACTTCGGATACCTTGTTGTTTTTTCCATAAAAAATCCTCCATTCCATGCAATACAAGCACATTACTAGTTGTAACATAAAAGGCCTCTATAAAATTTCACTATCTTGCTATTCCAATCATAAAATCGTACATAGGTTCGTTCTGGAGGGTATACTGTGGATGGAGGTGAACCAGATGAGAGATATCCAAAGGCAAGGAGAGAAGAATAATTATCTAACCGATGAAAAGTGGCAAGCAATCATTACTAACGATTCATCGTACAATGATACATTTTTTTATGCGGTGAAAACTACAGGTATCTTTTGCAGACCTTCTTGCAGGTCTAGAGAGCCTAAAAAGGAAAATGTTAGAATATTTTGTAGCGCAGAAGAGGCGCTGTCAGAAAATTTCCGACCTTGTAAGCGATGCAAGCCAACAGGACAACGTTTGCCTGATGTTGAATGGGTGGCACAGATTACGGATTATATCAAAAAAAATTACAGTGAAGAATTAACGCTAGAGCTTTTAGCAGATATATGTCATGGAAGTCCTTATCATATGCATCGAACATTTAAACGCATTAAAGGAATGACCCCAATTGAATATATTCAACAGACGAGAATAAAGAAAGCCATGGATTATCTCATTCAATCTGATATGACGATTACCGACATCGCAATGACTGTAGGGATGCCCAACACACCGTACTTCATCACTTTGTTTAAGAAGATAACAGGACAGACGCCTAAAAAATTTCGTCAATTAAATAAGAATACACAAGCCATGGAGGTGTTGCAAAGTGACAGCAAAAAGTAAACAGATCATTTATTATTCAAGGCTGGTCCATTCGGATTGGAACCTATATATTGCTGCTACAGCGGCGGGACTTTGTTATGTAGGTTCGCAAAATCATCCTTTTGAGGAATTGGAAAATTGGGTAAGGAATCGATTTCCGAAAGGTGAATTGGTGCAGGATCATGAAAAATTAGAAGGCTATGCGGCGGAATTGGTTGCGTATTTTCAAGGCACACGTAAAGACTTCTCTATCGACTTTGATTTATATGGTACTCCATTTCAGCTCGCGGTGTGGAATGCTCTTTGTGAAATACCATATGGGCAAACCCGTTCCTACTCCGATATTGCGCTTCAAATACAAAAACCAAATGCGGTACGTGCTGTTGGAACAGCAATTGGTGCTAATCCCGTTTTAATTACGGTTCCCTGCCATCGGGTGATTGGGAAAAATGGCTCACTAACGGGCTATCGGGGTGGATTGGAAATGAAAACCAAGCTTCTGCGCTTCGAAAATGAAAATAGTTTGGTAGAGGGGAGTAAGCTATATGCCTGATTGCCTCACAGAACGGAGTGCCGCCATAGATTGGAATACAGTGCAACAGACGATGGATGAGCAGGGCTATGCTACAATTCCAGCATTCTTAACGAAGAAGGAATGTAACGAAATAATAAACACGTATGAAAAAGAAGAGTATTTTCGGAATACAATTAATATGGCTAGATTTCGATTCGGCATCGGGGAGTATAAATATTATCAAGCTCCCCTTCCTACTATGTTGCAACAGCTTCGTGAAGGCTTCTATCCTGAATTGGCTAAAACGGCTAACCGATGGCTGAAGCAGCTTGATGATGAGGCATGTTACCCACCTTTGCTCTCAGAATTTCTCACGGAATGCCATCAGCAGGGACAGACAAGATCAACACCCTTACTCCTTAAATACGAAGCTGGAGGTTATAATTGTCTGCATCAGGATTTGTATGGAGATGTCTACTTTCCATTTCAAGTAGTATTCGCCCTCTCTCAAAAAGAGATAGATTATACAGGCGGTGAGTTTTTGTTGCTGGAACAACGGCCAAGGGCGCAAAGCCGAGGGCATGTGATAACCCTAGAACAAGGATCAGGACTCATCTTTCCTACTAACAATCGGCCTGTACTAGGTTCACGCGGGTATTATAGGACCAAGATAAGGCATGGTGTCAGCACGATTACTTCTGGTACAAGATATACGCTTGGTATTATTTTTCATGATGCAAAGTGATCTACGCCTGACAAATATACCTAAAACAAACGAATATGCAACAAAGGGGCGACTGAGATGAAGAGTGAGTTTTTTTATAAATATCCCAAAACATTGCTAAATAAAGGGACAGGCTTTCTTTCCGATTACACTCATTCGTTGAATCCTTATACGGGTTGTTCCTTTGGATGTTCCTATTGCTATGTACGACAAATGCCTGTATCGTTTTTTCGTAGGGAGGAGTGGGGAACCTGGGTGGACATCAAACGGGACGCGGCAAATGTATTACGTAAGGAGCTCAGAAGGGAAAAAAGCAAAGGGAAGGTAACAATATTCATGTCATCAAGCACAGATCCGTACCAACCAATTGAACATAAGGAAAAGGTGACAAGATCTCTTTTGGAGGTCATGCTGGAGAACCCTCCTAATTTTTTATTTATCCAGACCCGTAGTCCTCTTGTTAGTCGAGACATTGATTTATTATTACGCTTGGAGAAGAAGGTTCGAGTAAGCATGACCATAGAGACGGATCGAGAGGATATCCGTAAGCATTTTACACCTCATGCACCGCCTATTCCTGCCAGATTAGAGGCACTTCAGCGTTTAGCAGATGCAGGTGTACCCACCCAGGCAACCATCGCTCCACTATTGCCCAGCAGTGAAGAATTCCCTGATAAGCTACGAACGCTAGTTGATCGCATCTGTATTGATGATTATTTTATGGGGGACGGTAGTGGAGGAAGACGAACTAGGAATCTGGGGATCGACTCGTTCTATCATAAGCTAAATGCAGTCGAATGGTATCATCCCTCTGCCTATCAATTGGTGTATGAGCGATTTACACGTGTTTTTCCCACTGATCAGGTATTTGTGAGTCAGAAGGGATTTGCTCCTTACTGAAAAATCCAAACGATTAGTAGCATGTAGCGTCCTGTTGGGGAGGCTATTTTTTTGTGTAAAAATGATTTTCTTTGCGACTAGTAATCCTAATCCGTTTATAGACTTGTCGAATGTATCAATGTAAGTACTTGACTCGACCAGTGCAGTTCTTGCCAACGGTTAGTACATCATCGAATCTAAACATTTTTATAATTTTCTGATCAAATGCTGAACTATTACATTAATTAAGAGCAGGAAACGATTACGTTCAATGGATAATCATATCCTTTTTTTTCTTATACTGAATATGTGTGAGGTAAGTAGGATGAACTAAATTCTTCATGCTTGATTTACTTCAACCAGAAATTTTTATCAAATATTATGTTACCTCGAAAACAGAAAAAGACGGGATATACTTTAGTAAAGAGGCTCGAAGGTATTTGTTGGGAAATATAGGGAAAGTAGGGGCAGGCTAGAAAAAGGTAATACTCAAAAATTCAATTTACATATTTGAAAGGGGGCATCAACTTGTCTGGATCATCTAATTTCGCAAGTTACATTGTAGGGGGCAGACTAGACCCACCATTTATGCCCACGAAGACAACCCCATTCATTGAGGGCATAATGGTGGAGTCTATGGGTATAGGTAAGACAGTTAAGCAATATACAGTTGCAGAGGATGCCGAATTATTAGCAGTATCTGTTGGAACTTCCTTCTACGAACCCAAAGACCATTGGAACCTACACGTAGGGAATCATACGATATGCCAAAATATTTATACAAAAGATTTACCCGAGGGCATGTATTTAACAGCCATTATACCAATTCCTAAGAATACGTTAATTCAATTTGAGTATTTCAATGAAGGGGGAACTAATAAATACGTTTGGGTGAATTACCAAATGCTTAAGTAAATGGGGTGGAAATGTGGCAAAGGAATCTACTGCTCAGCCGTGGGTAGAGATGCTAATAAATGAAAGGTTTTTACTAACCGATTTAGCAGGAATATTGACAGCTAACGGATGGACGAAGGTGGATGAATTTACTAAGATTGTCTATCCGACTTCCTTAACGAAACCAGTAATTAAGAAATTAACGCTATCGCAATCACAGAAATACGTAGATTTGCCTGAAATGGCATACAGCTCTGACGTACATATTTATTTAAACGAGTACCGTATATCAACTGATGATTATACAGTGGAAGTAAAGGGGAATGGTGGGCTACGTATCACATTCAATCCTGATCTTGAGGGTAATGTCGAGATTTATTACAGCACAATAAAATCCACAGATGAAATAGAGTTCCATGTTGCAAAACATATCATTGTTAGGAATGCGTCAGGCAATGAATTCGGGATGGCTCTGTATACTCCAATTAAAGAATCCATTGCGAAAATAAGAGAGAAAGTTCCTTTTGCTATCCCTTCTAAGAACGCAACGAAATGGGACTCTAATCTGGAACCTCAGGATGAGGGGATGTTTCAATGGGTAGAGAAGATAGCAGAAGACTTCTACGAAAAGCATACCCTATATTTCTATCAACTAGAAAGGTATGTAGCTACTGGTAATTTTCTAGTCGGATGGGACAAATCCAAGGAACAAAAAAGAATGGCCTTGGATATAGAGGTACAACAAAGTATGTGGGCCAAAAAAGATGATGGGAAGGTACTTGAGCATGTTGTTAGTAAAAAGCAGCCACTAAACTTTCAGTCACCTATTACTGTAGCTAGAACCAGATTGCCCCAACTCGAAGAAACTACTAGCATTGCTGAATTTCGTACGAAGCTGACCAATTGGTGGGAAGATAGTAAAATCCGAGCTCATGGATTTGTTGACTCTAAATCAGCGATGTTAATTCTATTAGCTGACACGGCTCCTATCTGGGATAGAAACGCAGTACCATCTATCCCAATTTATATGGGGGATTTTGATAAGATAGGCGAAGATATTGAAACTGTCCATAGATCGTTTACTTATGATTTCTATAGAACAATGCAAAAAAGGCAAACAATTGTATCTACGAAACCAATGACGGACAGGGAATCAACTGTCAAGGTATGGGCAGTAGGAGACCTCGATGGCCCTAATTTAAGTAAGAGTATCAGGTTTGAGGTTGATGGTAGGTTAGTTACACAAATAAAGACACCTACTCACGAGAATCCTTCAAAAGTATATAAAAACAGTGCTTATTTTGTTGGGGAATTTAGTCTTACTGGATTACAGGGAAAAAGCACAGTAAATTTCACATTAACAACAACTGAAGACGTAAGTAGGTATAATCCAATAGCTGCTAGAGTCTGGTTGGAATTTGAAATACAAACCAGTAATGAAGAGAGAAGCCCAGCTGCTTTATTTGCAGGTACAGCCTCTTATTCTAAAAGCATTCTAGAGACAGCGTTAAAGGAATCGGCTACGTTTGATTACAACGATTTCAAAGATAGTAATGAGCAAGAGATAATACTTCCGATGTTGAAGGAATATCCACACTATCCAAGCAATGGAATTGACTCCATCATGGTGAAAAGAACCAAGTTCGGGGCCAGATACCAAGCGCATTACCTTTTATGGAATGTTACTCCTAATATGATGCCTCCAAATAGGATTGGTATAGATGGGGGAAGTCACCCCAGGGCATGGCAAAATGCTGAGAACCCAGCATACAATTATCAATTTAATCCTTCTAGATATAGTGACAAGGCTCATACATCGAAAGCAACAATCGTACACCCTGAGGACGGAAAATATGGAACGCTGCGAAATGTTATTTTGGTGTCTCCCCTAACTATAATGAATGGGGATGAATTAAGAGAAGTGGATAAACGTTGCGAAGGTGGAATTAATAAATATAAGATTTATTCTTATTATTTGATTGAGGGGATATCTCCGTTAACGAAGAGACCAAGTACTGCTTATGTTCCCGCGGGACTCGGGATATTAAAGGAGGGATATACATTACCTCCAACAGAGTTAGAACCAACACCTCTCGAAGTAACTATTACACCAATTCGTGTTGTAACTACGATCGGGGAGGTAGTTAATCTTACAGTAGCATATAGTACACATTCACCAATCATGCATTACAAATGGATCAAACCTGACTCAGCTTCGATAATCACGTTTAATGAAAATGATCTACATGTCTCATTTAGTCAGGAAGGAACTTACACTGTAGTTTTTACAATTACGAATGCTCAGGGTCAAAAGGGCTCTGCCACAGCGACAATAGAAGTTAAAGCGTCAGCTTAATTCCATAAGAAATAATAAAAGGAGTGTATCTAAATGGCTTTTATTGACACTACGCCAGCTTCATTTATTCCCAAAGTAACGGAGTCAGACTTCCAAGCAAGGCTAGCTGACTTGTTGGCTACACAAGGATGGACAATTGCGGCTAACTTTAAGAAAGTAGTATGGGATGCACGGCTAACAAATCCCAAAACTGCCCCCACACCATCATCTTTGGCGCGATTTACGGTAGCGGAGCATTTTATCTATGCGAATAAAGCTAAGAAGATGTTTGGTTTAGCTATTGTAGGGACCTGGGAACAGACGATTGGTTCTTTAATAGAAATTAACAAGCTTCCTAAAACCGACAACTTAGATGAGATTGGAGTTTGGGCTACCAACGAGTTCCGTAAGTATAGAGCACCACACACTATGTACGTCTATATGTTGGAGCAGCTAAAGGAACTAAAGCCAAATGGTGATGACATTGTACTTGGATGGCAAGGAAAGGCTGAGGATCAATTACGTGCAGCACTTGATATTGAAGTTGAATCATCTAGATGGACAGGCGAACAAGAAGGCGTAAGATTTGAGGTAACAAAAGCTGAGGGTGCACGGATGCAATCACCTATCATCCAGACTGGGCTACGTACAAACCTATTAGAACAATACTTCTCCGAAGATTATGGAACAGCAGTACAATATACGAACTGGTGGCACGATTCAGAGATTTCGATTAAAGGCAATTTGTCAGAGGACTCTTTCTTCTTTATTCTTCAGTGCGATAATGTGCCTGCTCCAGAAGGTAACCTAGTACCTTCTATTCCATTTCACTTCGGAAAGCTAGATGCATTAGAAGAAGGAGACGAGCCTTATGTATTGTTTGCAGGTAGTGTCCCTATTCCAAAAAACAATGGAGGTCTAGAAACACAACTTACATCCATTGCTGAATACGATTATGATGACACAACTACTAGGATGCCAAATATTATGCCATTGATGAAATCATATCCTAAATTTCCTGCTAACGGACTTGATAACATTATGATTAGTCGATCTAAATTAGGCGCGAGGTATCAATCACACTATCTATCCTGGAACGCTCCAGCAAACGAGATTCCTCCTGCACGTACTTCCGAAGATGGTAAAAGAGATTACCCTCGTGCTTGGAACAACGCAGAGAATCCATTATATAAATACTCTTTCAATCCTTCTCGTTACAGTCAAAAGGTACATACCTCTAAGGTATACGTGATTCACCCAGAGGAGGGAGTAAGAGGTTCATTAAAAGACACAATCGCATTATCTGCGCTTTCGTTTCATGCAAACAAGCTTCGGGTTAAAAAGACCAACTGTCCAGACGAATTTGACGTTTTCCGTTATTTCTTAGTAGAAGGGGTTTCACCATTCACTAAAAAGCCAGGAACTCAATACAGACCAGCAGGAATTGGCCTATATCACAGTTCAGTTGATAAAAATGGTACCGAAATAAACAAAGAAAGTACAGCTAAAAAAAGCAAGAAATAGAAAAAATAAAGTCTCCACCTATTCGTGGAGGTAACTTACAATCAAGGGGTGATTCATGTGTCATGGATTGAGGGAGATTCTACGATTCAATTATTGCCGCAGGACTTAGAAAAGATGTTTAATGAACATGGATGGGATACGTTCGCTAAGTATAGAGCGGTAAGTCCTTCTGTTAGGCAGTTTGCAGATGTTCGCTTATTTAGATCAAAAGGCAGTGACAATCAGATTAGAAACTTTGGTATGGTGTATGGATATGGAGAAACGAAAAAAATGTCTCTGGGTGAGCAGGATTTTATTTCACAGAACTCTATTCTAGGTCAGCTAACTTTAAAAGAGGGTACTGAAAAGTCTTATCAAATTAAAGTATATCCTGTAGCAAAGGACACAGCAATTGTGTACAAGAACGGTCTTCCATTAGATGTTAAAGATTTCTCTATCGAACTGTTTACTGGAGTACTTACTTTAAAAGATAAGCCAGAAGCTACAGATGTAATTACGATTTCGTATTCACCAGATCCAACAGCACCATTGCCAGTAAAGCGCCTATATTTCTTTACTTTCGATGATGTACGAGGTGAGAAAATTGTACAAGGTGTGAATGGAACAGTCGTCATTGGAGACCCTGAATCAATCCTACCGGACGGTGACGGTACTAACAAGCAATTCCTTATCCCTACTACTTCTGATATCAAAGAAGGTAGTGTTAAGCTGTACGTAAATGGCGTTGAAGTAGAACCAGACTTATATTCAGTTGATTACGCGGGGCACAAAATTACATTTAAACCAACCTCTAAGGCTCCCGATGTAGGTGCTGAATTACACACAAGCTACATTAAAATCCTTAATCATACAGGTACAGGAATCCTTAATTATGGGGATATTAAAGTAAAAAAATTCGATCCAGATAAGGCCACAGAGCTATTAGATGCTGCTTATTCTGCTATCTACTATATTTATCCATCCTTACCGACAGCCATGTCCTTTACGCCATTACAGAACTTTGATCGAGGTTGGCAGCGTGATTCCACAATGTATTATTGGGGTAACATTACGAAAGACAGAATTGTGATGTTTTTCAGACCGGATCCTTCAGCTAATGCAAAAGATACTTACTTTGCCCCACTTTATATTGGGAAGCTCACTACTGTAGGAAAATCGCCAAGAAAGAACAATGTTATCATTTCTGGTTGTCGTAAAGAGGATGAGATTACCTGGAAAAAGGATATGAAGTTAGGAGCGGTATTTGTTGACTACGGCAGTGGTACATCTAACGGTAACAGTAGCGTACAGCTTCAACAATCCATTGGCGGCACTTACTATCAAAAGCATTACTTAGCATTCATTACGCATGACAAGATGGTAGACGCTGGAGAGTCAAGATTCAATCCTTCCGTATACGATGGGAAATACCATATCAGCCCAATGTATATTGTTCATCCTAACGATGGTTATGTAGGAAAGCTAGATGAATGCTATGCTATTCATCCAAAGAATATTTCCCAAATGGACAGTTTAGAAGTGTCAGAGACATCTGAAAATGAGGAATTAGGAAAAGGAGATGGGGTTAATAAAGTATTCCATCTATCTCGACAGCCTTCACTAAAAGACGAAGGTATTCCTTATAAGCTAGAAGTCAAAGTAGCGTGTACGGAAATGGTGTATGGGGTAGATTACACACTAGAGATGGACACAAAAGCTATCATATTTAAAGAAGGTAAAGCCCCTGCTAAAGGTGCTGAAGTTATTGCTACTTATGATTTTAAGCAATCATATAGATATACAATGGCAGATACTCCTAATTCTCCATTTACTCTAGCTAATATCAGTCCCTATGCTCCAATTGGTCTGGGAATTTTAAGAGAAAATTTAGTAAAAAATAGTTAATAGTAAGGGAGGTAGGCGGTGAAATGCTGAACGGTAAAAAATCTTACCTGCTCAGTTTCACCGCCCTTTTTTCTAAAAAGGGCTATAAACTGGCGTTTGGTATAAACCAGATCTTTGATAAAAATAACAAATACCACTTAACTGCCCCTGTCAATAGCACTTATCGTGCTCTCAAAGAAGATACAATGAAGTCTGCTGACAAAGTACCCTATTTAGCTACCGGTCTTTTAGGAAGAATGTCCACACTAGCCGAGTATGCTACGGATTATGAAGTTACCGAAATGGAGACTGTTACTGCAGAGATTGTAACTTACTTAGCTGACATACACAAGCATTTAAGCGGCATCAATAAAGTAATTGATGAAGGATATATCGATACCCATATTCGTTCTAGGTCAGCAAATGATGTAGCAGATAGTGACGTTGCAGACATGGAGCAAGCAGGCCCATCTACTCCCGAGCTTGAAGTATTTCGAATTACATTCTCAGACTATTCAATATGTAATGCAAGAATTCATGATGCAGGTAGCATATTTTCTGAGCCATTTATGAATAGCTCAGAATTAGAAGTTGAGAGATTTAGTAACCCTATCCTAAAGCAAATGAACACAGACGCTATTAGCTTAGAGATCGGTAGTGATAAAAATGTATTAGAGACTTACCTAAAAAATAGCATCTTAGCCGATCCGATAAGCCGAGTTCCAGGGTTTAGCACTGATAAATTATCCAATTCTACAAGAACGAATGAAATAAATAAAGGATTGATCCATGATTTTAATATCACAAACATCATCAACAACGAGACAAGCCTAGAAGGTATAGTCCAAAATAAGGCCAGAATCACTAATCTGGAAACAGCTGATACAGATATTATTACACATACCGCAGAAGATCGGATATTGAATTCTACCCAAGTTAAGGAAATAAACGATGCACGAAAGAAAGTTGAGGAATATCTGTTAGATCTCTCTTTGGAGGACAGGGGACATAATCTGACTAGAGTTACTATAAAAGAGCTTTGTAGAGATGATTTCGTTACTATCAATTCAACTTTCATAACAGATAGTGACGTAGTGTACAGTACGCGTGTGAATACAAAACGAAATGATAACGTTGGGCTTACGCATTCCTTGCTAGATGCAGGACAAGCTGTGGATGAACACAAATTTATAGAGAGACTATCTAAGTTAAAATCCAATAGAGAAGTCGAAGCAGATAAAATCGGTATACATGCTGTTAAAGATTATACAGCAGTAGATGCAACCGTACATCAGGAAGAAAAAGGTGAGTGTTACCAAGAGAGCGTTGGAGTAAATATACTAGAGTCAGCCAGCCATTCGAAGAGAACCTTTCAAGCTGTAGAGGATCAGGTTACCATCTCTAGTGGCAATAATATATATAATGCTTTTACATTAGGTAGCGCAAATGAAGTTAAGGATCATCTGCTCGATGGAATAGTAGATAAAGACTGTAATGCATTCAGAGACCACCCAAATGAAATTATCTATCACCAAGCAGCACGAGCTGAATCACTGAAAATAGAGGACACAATAAAGTTAGGACATTCGGTAGCAGACAGTGAATCTAGTTATGAATTTATAATGAATGGTAAAGAACAAGCAAGTCACTCAATGGATAGGGAAGTTACCATTAGTCGTGGTTTAGTGGCTGAATCAACCAAGACCGAGTACTCTGAGATAAATAGATCAGAATCAGGAAAGCAATATGAGTATATAGATGGAACAACAGTTCGTAGCACATCTTCAGTATTGGGTACACATAATGATTTAGCTTGGAAAGATCGGAATGAGTTTGCTTCTTATCGTGTAGAGCCAGATACTGCAGTCACTGTGGAAATAAGCGAAGGAAGTAGTGACAACACCAGTAATGGATTAACGTATCAAATAAAATTAGTTAATCTGTTAGCTAACCAAATGGAAAGCATTGAAAATGACAATAAACTATCTGAGGCGTTTCCTTTCATTAAAGTGGACGAAGTAGATGAGGGAAGATTTTCAAAAGCTGAACACATACGAGAGCAAATTATAAGACATCCCGATGTTATTGAGACAGCTAGGATTATGAGGATCATGTATGGAGATAGAGCAGCTGAAATTATAGAAGCTGGCATGGACAAGATCATCAGCAATGGATTTATCGACAAAGCAGTTAGAACATGCTCCTTGGAAAACATTACTCAAGCTGTAGTAGACAAGCTACAAGCAGTAACGACCGGAAGTAACATGCAGGGCATTTTAGATTACATCGAGCATGCTAATAGTGATAAGAGCGTTAACGCTAATCACGAAGAGTCTGTTAGAGGTGATTCTGTATTTCAAGCAGATTTTATAAGAGAAGCTGAAGCAGGTACAGAGGCAAGTTTACAACAAAGCAATAATGAAACAGACTCCGACTTACTTCATATAGGGAAGCACAATGGATTAGGAGAAGCGACGAGCGCAGAGGAGCTAAGTAGAGCGATTAGTGAAGCAAATAATAAACTTGGTATTGTTTTAGAATGTAATACTGCCACTCGTGACCATAGTGCTGAAGCTTACGAACCAAAGGCATTAGAATGTGCAGATATGCGTCTAATAGAAAACGGTGTTACTTTAGGGACAGAATGGAGTTGTTTGGACCGCAACATCATAGATACGCAGAGCAGTAATGTGGACAGATACGTATTAAGATATGGACATGACGGATCTATCCTTCATGTTATTGAAGGTGGGATCCACCACCAAAACCTAGATACTGTTACACAGCTTACAATGAGCGGTACTACAAGCAAGGAAATCGAAGCAATCACTGATGGTTACAACGAAAGCACATTACTTAATCGTATTGATGAAACGGAAGTACACCCAATCACTGAGTCAACCTATAGCCGTACATATGATACTGTTATTGAGACGAGGGATTTAGCTTATAGTGATAATGACAGGGGAGCAATTTTATGTAAAGATGAGGTAGCCTTAAACCAACTCGATGAGAACGCGATTGTTAAAGAAATTCATTATGCTGATGCTGCAAATAGTGAGGACGAAACACTTATGAAAATGACTGGTAGCTCAGACTATATCTATTCAATTGAGCCAACCATTACAGAAGAAATTTCTGAAAGTATTCGTAAAAAACGAATCTTGTATACGGACATGAAAAATGACACAGATGGAACAGGAGTGAAAAAGACAATAGAAACTCGAATGAGTGGGCAAGATGATGCTACCCGAGTGAGAGAGAGAGTAGAGGTTACGCCTAATGATGATGGTAAAGCAGCTAGGATGAATCGATCAGTCAATGTAGACATAAAAGAGGGCTTAGAGAGTGAGCGTAAGCGCCGGACGATAGAAGTTAATACAGAGCTAGGCTCCACAGCAGCAAATGAAACCATACCTGTAGCACCTAAACGGAAAATTTGGATGATTTTAGGGAAGCTTGCTACATGGAGCAACTGGAACTGGAAGAAGACAAGGTAGGTGAGACATTTGGGCATTTATAAAAAGTCTAGTGGCTTAATTTTTGATGATACATTTCGTAGCGAGGGCATACACTCTCGCTACGAAATCTCTCCCAGTAATTCCTGCTATTTGGATGAAGGCGTAGGACGCTTGACTATTCCACATACTGCGATCGAAACATCTATTTTATTTGACATACCAAAAGAGGAAAACACCCTTTTGATAGAGGTAACTGCCGATTATGTACCTACAGAGTCTGGTGACCAGGGAGGTATTCTTGTGTGGCAGGATGGTTGCCACAGATTAGAATTTCTTGAGAGTCCAGACACCACCACTAAAGAATTTAGTAAATGGAGGGCTTTAAAAAAAGGAAACAGATGGACGTTCTATGCGGATAAAGGAAATGGCTGGGAGCTATTTGATTCTGATATTCTGGTAGCGGAGAAGCTAGGTATTGTATTAAAGAATGCACATGCTGCAAAATATGTACCTATGGATGTAAATCGGTTGGTTCTGTGTAAGAGCGGCAATATTACGATAGGAAATCTGCCAGCAGATTATACAGTGTATCTTTGTGATCCAGATGGAAATTCTATAGCCTCTGCTAAAGTAGAAAGTGGTTGGACAGGTGTAGAAATAGGTCTGCCAAGCATTCCGTACAGAGGAACGATAAAGGTGTTTGACTCAGACGGAAATCTACTGTCTAGTTTAGAAGACTTTGATATTTACGGCGGAGACTCATTCCTTTATGGATCGGATCTTAGGGTATTGTGGAAGGGAACAGAGCTTAACGTCAAGGGTGAGACGTATCTAGGAACAATGTACGACGACCAGATACTGGTGCAACTGGAGTTGCTTAATCCATCAGAAGAAGTGCCAGCAGATGACTGTACCTTAGGTATTCTACAATATAAGGATAAGTTCGGATATCAATGGGTTGATCTATGTAATGATGATGACGGTAGCCCTACTTTAGACTTTAAAATAAAGTTAAATATGGGCAGACTTGACCCTTTAAGAAGCAAAAAATTCTGGATGAAGGTAGGAAGAAAATCGGAGCATTTTGATATTAAGCCAATGAACTTTCTACTAGATGTGACTCACAAATAGGGGGAGATTTCAGATGGCTCAGGGAACAAAAATGACGCTTAAACGTTACGGTAACGAGGTCATGTATTGGAATGAACAAGAGATCATTGTTGACCGAGATTACTTGGACAAAGGAAATGGATTATCTATTACACTCAAGCACGAATACAGACTTGACACGAAGCAATTAGATGTTTTTTTTAACGGACATAGATTGACTGAAGGAATTGGCTATGAGGAAGTCGACCCTTTCACGATTAGATTAATGCTGGGAATTTATCCAGAAGGACATCCCTCAACAGGAAAGCCAATACAATTGGTTCTAGGTGATGAAATATTCATTCGAATCTGGAAGCCTGAATATTCACGATGCGGTGGAGAGGTGGCAGGTCTTCGCTTGAAGCTCTTAGAAGAGGAAGTGTGGAAGGCAAGACAGTACAGGGACACAGACACTCCTCATCGATCCTTAGATGATAGATTGGACGATATGGAACGACGCATGGAAACGAAGACGATGGTAGTCGCAATGAATCGAGTAACTCCTGGACTGTTTAAGCTAGATATGAGATTCCCATATGCTGGAACCATATCGGAAGTCTATGCATCATGTGCAAAGGCTGGGACCGAAAGAACAGTACTGCAGGTAGAAAAATGCTCCCAGGACTCCTACGATGCTGGACAGGAATGGACAAACATATTTAAGAACAATCTCGTCTTCGATGCGAATAGCAGATCAACGAAAACATCACTTAGCCCATACACTCTCAAAGACCCTCATGTATCAATGGGCGACCATTTTAGAGTTCATGTGGCCGAATTAGGAAAAGGAATAGAAGGCGTTGTGCTCGAGATCGTAGTTACTCTCGTCTAGCATTTTACTCCCCCATATTTAAGAAAACACATCAATAGAATTAGCCGGCTGGATACCTAAGGAATAGGGAATCAGTCGGCTTTTTCATGTCTACAGTTTATCGGTTATGTTAGTAGCCTCTCTACTTATATTGTATGTAGCTAGCTATTACAGTAGGTAGCTACATTTTTTCATATAAGGAGGCAATTAATATGCCAGCACCAGAAGTATCATGGTATTCAGTAGATAATACAACACAAATAAATAAATGGGATATCGGCACAGTCGATGCAGGTGACTTGTCAGCGGAGTTTTCGGTTTTAATTTGGAATAACCGCGGAAAAGATACAGACGTTTCCGACATGACAAACTGCTCCATTACTACTAAGGATATCGGTGGTGGAAATGGCGGGGACGCACAAAACGTCACGAATGAACTAGTATTTGGTAAATGGATTGAGACACAGGTAACATCCCTAGGAGAAACGGGGAATACATGGACAGCTATCGGTGGAAGCACAACAAAAGAAATTAGAGGACATGCTGCTGGAACTCCAGATAAGACAATCAAAGGTACTGCAAATGATGGTAATCACAATACACCAGCATCACAAGGAAATTTCTGTATGCTAAAGCTGCGTGCAAATGTGCCTACTGAAGCAACAGCAGGATTGATCAACTTTCTAACGCGTGTTTCCTATCAATACGTGTAATTCATTCGAAACAAAATAATGGGGGAGAAGTACCAGTGAGAAGTTTTTTCGGGTCAACAAATGCGATGTCTCCCACTAGTCAAAACTTTGTATGGGTGAGTGAGTACTATGACGGCACTCACCTAGCAGAGTTTGATTTTGAGACTAAGGAAGAGAATAGCTTTTATGATATAAAAATAGATCAGTTGAATAGATTTGGAATTGTAGGGAATGGATCAAAAATATTCTTTGAATCAAATGGCCTCTTTAATGTTAAAGGTAAAGGGTACTCGTTAAGCTATGTTGTAGATGATGTTGAATATCAACTAACAGGAGATCTAGAAAAGATCAAAGACATTATCACCTTTAAAGATGCAGAAGCCACTGGAGACCTACTTGGTAGCGGGAAGATTTCAACAAGCATTGTACAATATAATGTTGGCTATTCTGTAGTTAAGAAAGTGAATAATGTTAAATTTACGTTAAGAGTGCTGGTAAAGGTACCTAATAACGGACAGATGTACTTTAACATAGCATTGATGGCTAATAAAAACTTACAGGGAAAATTAGTTCTTATGCGAGCGAATGATAGAAAAGAATTTGAGATAGATGCTCCTTTAAAAAGAGGAATTGTGGGAGAAATTAATCATTTAATCAACCATTGAGAGGAGGGAGTATAAATGACAGTAACTCCTTTGAATTTTCATGGGCTGGTATTTTTAGATAACGCTGGATTGGCAAGATCCCATACAAAAAATAATACATTCATAGCACGAAGTCTAACAAAAGTTGCAACTACCCCATTCCCTATTAAGCCACTTATTTATGCCGGAGAAAACGGTTTCGGTGGATTTGTTAGTCGGTTTGATAGAAACCCCGATGGAACAATAGGTGAATACATAGGTGGTAACACTTGGGTTGAAAATCGTAGCAATTTGAAGGACGTACAACCAGATCCAAAAAATGATCCTATAGCGTCAAGAGTCACAGGTGGATTTGCTTTTTATACAGCAAGTGATAGAAACACAGAGTATTTAGTCGGGTGGAGTAGATCAAAAAAAGTATTATATCGATGGGATATAACAGGTGAGTATCCTCCAATGCAAACTAAAGAGGACGAGTTTAATGTAGCCCCGACTATAGGCGGTGATTATAATCGTGGTTGTTGGGATGGGGATGAAACTTTATATTTTTACAGCAGTGTTGATGATTTTATTTATTCGTGGAACGTAACAAATCCTACACTACCTATGGTGAAGATTGTAAAGTTAGACATCACAGAAGATGTAAGAAACAAGCTTATCGACTCATATGTAGGTACGGGGATGTTAATTAAAAATGGAGTCGTATACATGCCTTCAAGCGCATCCCCAACTAAACCGGTTGATGAGGCACTGTTTGCATATGATTTCGATTCAGGTAAATATTTAGGTTCGTTACTTACCTCTGAATTAAGATCGCATGGGTTAAACGTATTTGATCAAGATTATGGTTGTTTACAATTAAACCCTAGAAGTGACATTGCTTTTTTAATGAGTACAATTACTAATAGTCAGGCGATAATACAATACAAAACTGTATTCCTTACATTGATAGGGCACATAAACTTTAACGATAATATTCACCACCAAAATGTTAATCTTACTATTAAATTTATAAAGCAAGAAGACGTTGACGGTCTAGGAGATCAAACTAAATTTCGTATTTTGGTGAACGGTGTAAAAGTGTATCCAACAGACTCAGATTTTACTGATATTCAGCAAACACCTTATACCGCAACAATTAATGGGATTTCTAACTTGTATTTTAATAAAGTTGGAACAAATAAGGTAACAATTGAAGCTGATAACGGACAAGGCATAATAGTGAGTAAGGACGTATATGTAAATGTGGTAAACACCGATCCTGTCATAGCGAAGTCAGAAGCTAATCCCAGTACTACTCACTCCGATCTAGTCTGGGTGCATGCTACTGCTGAAACTGAAGCAGGCGACTACATGAGCTATAGGGTAACTGTAAACGAAAAAGTACACGCTGACTGGTCAGACGCCATATACACAACTCCGCTACATATTAGATTTATGCTAAAACCAAGTGATCTAAAAATCGGTAACAATACTATCAAGATAGAAGTAAAAGATAATTTCAAAGACAACAAAAATGTATCGGTAAGCACAATTACTGTTGTAAAAACAAATACCAAACCTAACATCGAATTAAGTGTTAAAGGTCAAACTGTATTCGTTAGTGCGACAGATAACGATAACGATAAGGTAAGATTTAGCGTATCAATTAACGGTAATAGTTTCTTGCCTGTTAGTGGTATGTCTCCCTACTACGAAGTTCCTTTCGAGACAAGTGTAGATATTCCTAAACAAATGATTAAACTTGGTCAGGAAAACACCGTATCAGTCTCAGTGCAGGACGCAGCGGGGGATATTGTAAAGCAAGAAGTAACATCATCAATCGAAATGTCAGGTCTCATGTTTAGGGATAAAACTGGTAGCTATTACACAACAGATACTGGCGAGTTATTAAAATATTTAGATGTAGGAAGCTTAAAATCAGGCGAAACATCTCCTATCTATCAGGTTTGGATTGAAAATACAACAGGGTATCTAATGCATGGGGTAACAGTTACAGCCATTCAAGGAGACTTAGATCCTATTACAGAAAAAATAGAACTGAGTCAACATAATAGCCCCTTTACTCCAGTAGAATATGTTTCTTTTCCAGAGCCGTTACAGCCAAAACAAGTACAGTCATTCTTTTTTAGGATTGTATGCAATGATAATGCGGCTGGTGGAGGAGTGTTTAAATTAAAAGTATACGGTAAGCCATCACTCACCAACTTATAAACAAGCTTGAACACGTATTAACAGCCCAGGTTTTTATCATTATTAGAGAGGTACGTTTAAAGTAGCAAAGATTTCGGGAATATTAAAGTTTAAGAATTGTGGGTCAAACGGGATAGGCAGGTTTTGGTAATTATAATTGTGCTGGAACAGGTGGAGGTTGGTATGGTGTTTATTAATGAAAAAGATATTCCTGAAGGATTCAAGATGGATTTTTTCAATACCGATACTGGTATAACAGGTAATCTGCAGAAGTTTATTGTACCTAGGGGAGGAATTTATAAAATAAGTGCTTCCGGAGCTAGAGGCGGTAATGTAGGGGGTAACTTAGGAGGACAGGGAGCATTCGTATCTGGAGAGTTTAATTTAGATGAAGGAGATATAATTCATCTATTAGTAGGTCATATGGGATTAGATAAACCCTTTAGCGACTTCGGAGGAGGAGGAGGGGGGGGCTCCTTCGCTGTTAAGCAGGATAATAACTCTAGCTATATTTTTAAGCCTTTGAATGTAAGCGTAACACCACTAGTAATTGCTGGAGGAGGTGGTGGTGCCGGAGACGACGGAGGTAACTATAGCGGAGGTACAGGTAACGGGGAAACCACAGGTAATGGTGAAGGTGGTATAGGATTAGAGGGCACTTACAATAGTGGTGGTTCTGGATTTATTGGTGATGCTGAACCATCCATAGCACAGTCTCCGCTTAGCTTTCTTAATGGAGGAACAGGAGGAACCCAAGGAACCTACTGGGGTGGCTTTGGAGGTGGTGGTCTACCTTACGATGCAGGAGGCGGTGGAGGAGGCTACACTGGAGGTAACGGTGGTGAAGGAGTCAGTGGCGGTTTGGGGGGATCCTCTTACAACTCAGGTCATAATCAGATAAGGCAATCAGGAGTCAATGATGGGCATGGAAAAATTGAAATTATATTTATCAAACCAACATCTCCAAAAATCACAGCCGTAATAGAACCAACCATCGTACATGCAGAAAATGTGAAATTAGTTTTCACTCTTGACGATCCTCAAGATCTGCTAATGAATTATCAAGTACTCGTAAATGATATCCAGAAGGAACCATCCAGCGGCTCTTCTGAACTAGTAAAGTCTCCATTTCGTGTATCTTATATGATTAGCAACATTGATTTAATCATAGGAAAAAATATTATTACTATAGTTGCAATTAACACGGCAGGAGTAAAAAGTACAAAAAAAATTGAAATAGTTAAACAGAACAGCAATCCTCTAATTATTGAGGAGGTTATTGAGGGAAGCTATCTGAGGGCAAAGATAACTGATGAGGACAACGATAAGGTAAGATACAGAATCGTATTTAATGGAAAGCAGTTATTTCCTTACAAAGAGTTTACCAAACTAATTGATACACCAGTATTAATTGAATACGGTATTCCTAAAACTCTTATAAAAATTGGTCAGCCAAATATAGTATTGATAGAGGCAATGGATTCAGTCGGCACTTTAAGCACCAAAGAAATTACAGCTACTATGAGTTATGCTGGAATGATGTTCACTACCAAAGAGGGAGAATTTTATTCTACTGATCTGGGAGAAGTGCTGAAATACTTAGATATGGGAAGGGTAATAGCAGGAAGTGAACCTGTAGTCTATGAGGTATTTTTGAAGAACACTACAGGAATACCGATGAAGAGTCCTAAGTTATGGGTAGATCAAAGAGACTTGCACCCTGTGTCAGAAAAAATAGAGTTAAGCAAAACAAAAGAACCATTTGAGCCTTCTGACGAGATAAACTTTGGGAAAGATTATTGGATGCATCATAATCAGACAATCCCTTTTTACGTTAGGGTGAAGACCACAGATGACGCTGTTGGTGGGGGAAAATTTGATATATGGGTATCAGCAGACCCAATATAAAGGAGGAATATTTATGCCTCGAGGTTCTCATACCGTTTATGTAGTAGAAGGTAGTAACCTTCCAATGGTCTTAGGTTCTAATTATTATGGGCAATTAGCGCATGGGACAGATTTAGGAAAAAATAATGGATATCGTATCCCAGTGGAGGTTGGGCATTCACTCCTAATGAATACAGTAAAAGTAGCGTCTGGTAATCATCACACATTGTTTCTGACAGCAGAAGGTAAGCTATATTCAGCTGGGCTTAATGACTATGGACAGTTAGGTGTGCTTGATAATTATCAAACGAACAACTACAACTATAACCTGAAATTCGTTATGGATGATGTGGTCGAAATATCAGCAGGAGCTTATACCTCATTTGCAATCAAAACTAATGGTGATCTATATGGATTTGGTTACAATGGAAATAATCAGCAGGGAGTTAAGTCGGTTTCTGCTTACAAGCCTATGATGTTGATGAGAGGAGTTAAAGGAGCCTCAACAGGCAATGGATTCTCTTTGGTAGTAAAAGGCAATGGTGATTTGTATGGGTGTGGAGAAAATGACGCCGGGCAGTTAGCATTAAGTAGTCCATCAAATGTACCGATCTGGACATTAATAGCTACGGATGTTAAGCAAGCATTTGCTTCATATAAAAACTCATATATTGTAAAAGAGGATGGGAAGGCATACGCTTGTGGTTCTAATTATTATGGGCAAATGGGGAATACCAACGGGGTAGGCTCCAGAATGAATTTTACAGAATTTGTATACGTTACTGATAGTGTAAAGTCTATCTTTGCTTTAGAAAATACAGCATATTTCCAGAAAAATGACCTTAAACTATGGGGATGTGGAGATTCACAATATGGTCAATTAGGACAGGGAAGGACAAATAATACATACCCTTCCCTAGTTGAGGTAGGTACGGCCGTACTCGTTGGTGGAGGTTCCAATCACTTACTTATATCGCCAACTACTAATCGTTATGTGTATGGTGCAGGCAGAAGTAACGCTGGTGCTTTGGGTACAAATAGCCAAATCAATTCGAATCTTAAACCCATACAATATAGCAAAGTATGTAGACTACTCAATAACGTAACACAAATAATAAATTTATCAGAAATAAATATGATTAATCAAATAAAAAAAAAACCATTCAAGTTGACTGCCAAAGCTGTACATGATGATAATCTACAAATGCAGTACAAGATTCTAGTCAATGGTGTTCAAAAATATCCTGATTCTGGTTGGACTTCTTTAAAAAATAATCCATTGGATCTTGAAAAAACTTTTCCGACCAGTTACTTCGATGCTGGAGAAAATATAGTAACACTAGCCATTAGAGACTCTAAAGGTTACACGATCATACACCCTGGATACGTAACACTAGTAAATAAGGTTCCACAGATAATTAACCCTCAACTATCTGCCACAGAGGTTCATGAGCAAGATGTTACGTTTAATGCGACTTTAATCGATGAAGATGAGGATAAAGTCAGGTATAAGGTATTCCTAAATGAGAAGCAATACTACCCAGCCAGCGAATATACACCTTTAGTCAATCCTCCAGCTAACGTTTCTATTAGATTTAGTAACAATGAGTTATTAATAGGTAAAAATACAGTAAGGATAGAAGTGGTTGATGAGGTAGGTGGAGCGAGTACCTATACCACAGAAGTAACTAAAATAAACAATCCACCGATGATTGCAGCCACAATAAAAGGCTCCTTCCTATCTGCAAAAATAACAGATGAAGACGGAGACAGAATAAGATATAAAATGTATTTAAACAATAAGCAAGTAATACCAGCTAACGGCTACACTAATCTAATGAATACACCTGTAATGCTAAATCAATCCTTCCACAGAACACTAATCAATGTTGGAGAAGAAAATGTACTAAAAATTGAGGCTTTAGACGAGATTGGTGGAACATTTTCAAAAGACATAAGATTTACAGGAGTTCATTCTGGTCTATTATTCTGTGATGCCGAAGAGACACTGTATACAACAGAGATCGGCGAACTATTGAAGTACCTTGATTTTGGAGATGTAATATCGGGACAAACAACTCCAGCAGAAAGAGTATGGGTAAAGAATACTTTAGGGTTCCCAGTAAACGATATCACCATAACTGTTGATCAAGGAGACTTCGATGGAGTCAACACTAGAGTGGAAATAAGCAGATTTGATTCCCCGTTTGTTGGAAAGGATAGACTAGTATTCTCAGGGCTGACAAACCATGATGAAAAAATCGATTTCTATGTTCGAATCGTTACGAAAAAAAAATCAAACTCCAGTGGAAAATTTAATATAGCGGTCAAAGCCGAGCCTGTGATCGAACAATAACCAACTCCCCTATAATAGTATAGGGGTTCTTTTTTTAGAGTCAGAGTAATGGAGGTGGGAATTTGTCTAATAATAATATAGAAAACATTGAAATGGATACTGATCAAGATCAGGTTGATTTATACTCAGCTATTAGCATTAGTAGTGCTCTAGAGATGAGCGGTACTGTTAATATAATAGGAGAGAAAGTAAATGATGTTCTAAGTAGCATTAAAGTTACATGTACAGGAACAAATGAACTATTATCTTCTATTAGCATTGCTACGGAGAACATCCTTTTCGGGAAGACCGAGGTAGCTAGAATTTATCAAGAATGTAAGAATAGTAGTCTTTATATTCGTTCACCAAAAGATACACTAGAATCCGTGCTAGCAATTAGAGACAAAAATAAAATGGAAGCAAAAATAGAGGTTGTGGGAGTAGGTACATCTACCATAGATAGTGCTTTGTCCATTATCCACTACGGTGAGATAGCCTCTAGCTTGGGTATCAGAAGCCAAAATAAAATGACCTCTGAAATAGCTATTGACGGGGTATATCGCAGTAACCTGCAAGGCAGCCTGACAATCCATGCTACCGATAATATCAAGTCCTCAATGCTGGTTCGCTCTGGAAATAAAATGTATGGCACTGCAACTGTTATCCCGACAGACGATAATGATTTACAAGGAACTATCGGGGTAATTCTAAATCACGAGATCCCTGCTGCCGTCCTAATTAATAGAAGTAACAAACTGTACGGAATCATGGATATTACGGAACAACCCAAGCAAACAACGGAATTACATCCGGTACGTGATGCTTTCGTTAGTGAAAAGGTTCCTTTGCTTAACTATGGTGGAGAGCAAACCCTAGTTGTAGGTTTGGGTACGGCCAGATACCGATCAATTCTAGGTTTTAATTCATCCGTAATACCAACAGATCATGAGGTAGAGTCTGCACTCCTTAGATTTTACATCACAGAGGGAAGAGAACCGAACACGAAGCTTAGACTATATGCTACATCCAATGACTGGACAGAATATGGCGTTACGTGGATGAATCAACGAGATAAACAAGAGCTCATTACGGACGTTCACACTATTCATACAGGTAGTATCACCTTTGATATAACTGTATGGCTTAATCAACAGAGAAAGCTAGGTAAGACCAATTATAGCTTTTACGTTGTAGCAGAAAATGAGACAAATCAGATATATTACTCATTCTTCTCCAGAGAGTCATCTCAAAAACCAGCATTGGAGCTATTGCACCATTCTCTGACAATACCTAGCACGTCTAGAGCAAACATTGATAGTACTCTTCAAGTTAAAAGTCTGCTTACACCAAACGATATCTCTGCTACGCTCAAAGTACTACCTCCATTAGATACATTATCTACTGAAGCAGCTGGAATATCCTTATATGCTTGGGATACCACTACAGAGGATAATGAAAGGGTTAATGTTTACTTACAGACCCCAGATGGTAACGTTAGACTTATCAAGCAGAATTGGAACCTTAAGTCTTACGGGAATTCTACGGACTCCGATTTTCTTGATATTGATTTACATCAGGGATTGAACGTAATCATTTACGAGGGTGTATCCCCAGGAACTTCAGGTGATTTGACCAGTAACATAAAACTACTGACTTACGGTATCAGAGATAAAGTGGGTAGTTTCCCACCTATGCTTTCCATCAATAAGCAAGGAAAATGGGAGTCTTTACAATCAAATGAGTTTCAAGCAACCATTAATCGTGCTGAACAGGTTTTAGATGGTCTGGAGTACATAGATCCTAAGCCAGTTATCACTTGGAGAATTATCAGAAGACCGATTTCAGACATCGGTGGTAGTGTTAAAGTTGAGAGAAGAAAATTCTTGGACTCAAAAATCATTGTTAGCTGTCCAAACTTGGCAGGTGATGTCCATGTAAGAAAAAGCACAGGTAACAACCTTCATTCATCATTGGAGGTTTCACTAAAAGACTTTGACGACTTTGACGGGGCTATCTTTATAAGTCAGCCCAACCTAGCATCTTCCATGAGAGTAAAAGACCGTTCTCAGATTGATGGAGGTATTAGGGTAATGTATCCGATAATCTATGAGGTACCTTCCAGTCTGTTAGTTTCAAAAGGAGTAATGGAATCCTCTATTTTCGTTACCATTGCAGATAAGTTGGACATGATTTCGACACTTCGGACACAAAGACCAATTATCAGCAAATGTCTTCCATCCGAAATATTTGTTAACAGGAAATCTTTGCCTTCAAGCGTAACGATCAAGGTTGTCGATAAAATTGATTATCACTGCAATATTTCGATCCTATCTTCCATGCAAAAGGAAGATTACCCCGGTATTCTGAGAGTAACAAAGAACAGCATCCTGTCAAGCTTGGAAGTACTTTCTCTCAACGACATAAATTCAGTACTTACTGTGAGACCTTTCCATCACTCCATTTTAAATAGTAATTTGTGTGTGTCGAGAAGTGCGTTACCTTCTAGAATAGATGTATTTCAGCAACGTATACGAATAAGCAATTCCATTAAAGGTTCCATTGATATCTGGTATAAAAACGCAATGGAGTGTTCTCTTAGAGTCGTGTCTGGAAACTTAGCTGGTCAAATCGGAGTATTAGGATACGGTGATCCTGAAACATCTAGTAGTCTAACCGTACGGATAAGATTAAAGGATGATATTGAATCCGCATTAGACATAGCTACAGTAAGGAGCTATCTGCAATCCGTTCTAACCGTTGCTAGCTACAACGAGGCATTAGGTAAAGTGGACCTGATTGTAGGAATAGGCAGAGATAATATGCCTTCGAGCTTGCATCCTTCAGTAAATCATTTACTTGTTTCAACGTTAGGTGTAAGAAATAAAAATCATTTGGAAGGTCAGATAGTTATTGGGTTTCTAAGGGACATTAACCTAATATCTTACATTGGTGTATTTTCTGTAGACGAAGTAGTAGCAAGCGTTATTATTCAGCAAAGAGAAAGAAGGAGTTTACCGTCCTCCATTAATGTGAAAAGGTATACTACCTTACCTTGCTCTCTTGTAATAAACGCAACAGATACGAATGGCATACCTTTCACAATTATTATTAATCGCAAGGAAAATAGTAATCTAGTTTCTCAACTCAATGTTGTTAGAAGAGGTAACGACAATGTTGATGGCTCCATTCTCGTAGGTAGAGCAAGTAATCTAGGGGCAACTATTACTATTAAAAGAACCCACTGTGGGAACCTGCCTGCGAAGGTTGAAGTATGGTATTCCAATAAAATTCTTGGTGAGATAGAAGTAAACGTAAAAAATGAACTACCTTGTTCGATAGACATTGAGACCGACTACGGATATTTCTTCATCATGTAATAAAAAGCCCCTACTAAGTGATATTATCCCCTTTGAGTAGACAGTGTAAAAAGCTCACCCACCTGACGGTGGGTGGTACACTCTACTTGGAGGGGATTTTCCTATGGCTAAAAAAAGTCAAAAATTCAAATGTTATTCCGAGGAGTTTAAGCTGAAGGCAGTAAATTTGTATCAAGAAAGAGGGATGTCCTATAAAGCGATAACTAAAGCATTAGGAATACCAAGTTCAACTCAGGTTAGGCAGTGGGTTCGAAAGTTCAATAGCGGAGAAGGGTTTATGGATAAACGAGGGAAGAGCCGTTCTGGTAACCACCCTTTTATTGGACGTCCACGAACTAAATTTTCTACTGTGGAAGAAGAACGAGATTATCTTAAAGCACAGGTAGAATACCTAAAAAAGCGCAATCCGAATCTGCATCTGGGGGGAAGATATGGAAAGTAAATCGGTTTTTAATCATAAATGAGTTACGTAAAAAATATCCCCTTACTTGGTTAGTGGAAATTGCGAGAGTGTCTCGATCCGGTTACTACAAATGGCTTAGTACAAAAGGAAAAGCATCATTAAGACAGGAGCAGAATCAAAATCTGAAGGAACATCTAATAACGATCCACCAAGCTCATCCATACTTTGGATATCCAAGAATGCAAATTGCTTTAAGAAAGAAAGGATAGAATGTGAATCACAAACGCGTATATTGGCTGATGAAGGAGCTAAACCTTCGGACTATTATCCGAAAGAAGAGACGTTATTTTGGTAAAACAGTATCTGTTATTCATCCTAATTTACTTAAGATAAGTTTAAAACGGACAAGCCAAATCACTTGTATGTAACAGATATCACCTTTGTATCGTTTCAAAGTCGATTTTACTATCTCTCAGTCATCCAGGATCTCTATAACAATGAAGTTGTTAGTTGGAAGATTTCTCATCGAAATGACTTAGCTCGTATTGGATACTTGGAACAACTGAGCAAAAAAAGAGACGTGCAGGAAGCGATCCTACTTTCTGATCAGGGCTTCCAGTACACGTCTAAGCAGTACAATAAGCTAATAAATGAAACTTGGCATAAATGGCAGCCACTCTCGCAAAGGAAACTGCCTTGATAACGCCTGCATTGAATCCTTTTTTTCGCATCTCAAAACCGAGACATTGTACTTTTCTAAGTGTAAAACAGAAGAAGAACTCTTTCAAGCCATTGAAAAATAAATATGGTTTTATAACCATGAACGATTCCCAAAAAATTAAACCAGTGTGCTCCGGTGGAATACCGAAACACACTAGTTGCTTAGGCTTTTTTAATACTTTCTACTTGACAGGGGTAAGACCAGAACAATTATAAGTAGGGCTTTTTTTATTTAATCTAAAAGAGTAGATCAAATGAGGGAACTATTGAATTGAACAATCCGATTCGGTTCGATTGAAGAAAAAACGTAATCCAGATAGTGAAAAGTCTATAAAGGAGGGGAATATAGTTTATTTTTCGAATTTTCAATAAACATTTTATGCAAAACAATCATTTGGTTAACAATATTCTATATTTCGACACAATTTAGATAAAAATAGGCATTAGGGAATATTTCCAATTTTGGTTTTTTGGCCGATACTATTGTATGGAAATAAAATTCCAATTTAAAAAAGGAGTCGATTAAAAAAATGAATTACAAGTGGCTAAGTATGATGACGGCAAGTGCAGTTTTACTCTCCAATGGTGCATTATGGCTACCTACACCTGCCAATGCAGCAACAAACACAGCAAACAAATCCGTATTTTCACTAAGTAAGCAGCCTCCTTTACCTCAGTTCAAAACATGTGCAGGGGTACTCGGAGCTGAGGTGACTCCACTGGGAGAAGAGGAGCTTCGTACTGAAACTTTTTCCCAGCTAGAGAAAAAAAGCAAGCGAGCTAAGCGACAAGCCCTTCAAGCAACTCATGCTGAACAACAAACGTACAGTATGTCGGACTTAAATCGACTTAGCTATGACGAGCTAGTAGAAGTTTTACGTAAGATAGAATGGAAGAATATTCCTGATTTATTCAAATTTAATTCAGATTCAGTTGAATTCTATTCAGACCGCGATCGGGTTCAGGCCGTTATTAATGCCCTTCAGGACAGTGGTAGATCCTTTACTGATCAGGATGCACGCGGAATTTCGACATTGGTAGAGGTTTTACGTTCAGGTTATTATCTGGGCTACTACCATAAAGAGTTAAAATACCTTGATCAGTCAGATTATAAGGAAAAGGTACTACCTGCTGTTAAAACCATTATGGCAAACAAGTATTTTGCATGGGGAACTAAGACACAACAGGAAGTTATCGGTTCTACGGGGAAACTTATCTCAAACACTACGGTAGATGTTGAGATCATAACAAAGATGACTGGACTAGTTTCAGACTTTATTGATCATTTTGATGAGTATGGAAAAGATCGAGAGATGAGCAGTTCCTTTTATTCTGTAATTCAAGGAATTGGATACGTGCTCATGTGGCAAGTGCGTGAACCAGAGGATCAAAAAGCGTTCAATGGTAGTATTGATAATTACTTGGAACAAATGTTCCGCATCGCCCACAAGGATCGGGCATCTAGTGATCTTTCGTGGCTAGTGAGCAACGGTTTGTATTACACCGGTTCTTTGGGGCATTATCACAGTACCCCGGAGAAAGGTAATAAAATTTTGACGGAAGCAATGCATTTGTATCCAAAGCTTAGCGAATTGTATTTTGTGGCAGCAGAGCAGATTTCTTATCACTATGATGAAAAGGATTACTATGGTAACCAAATTGATCTGAAGCAATTAAAAGAAGAAGGGAAAAAGGAATATCTGCCAAATCGCTATGAATTTGATGGAGGAAAATTTATCTTCCGTACAGGGGATCAGCTAACGGAGGAACAGCTACAGCGACTTTATTGGGCTGCGAAAGAAGTAAAAGCTCAATTTCACCGTGTCGTAGGTAATGACCAGGAGCTAGAAAAGGGTAATCCTGATGATGTGCTAACTGTGGTCATTTACAATAGCCCTGATGAATACAGAATGAACAAATCTTTATACGGTTATGAAACGGAAAATGGTGGAATTTACATTGAAGGGGATGGGACATTCTTTACCTATGACAGAACCCCAGAGCAAAGCATTTATTCACTAGAGGAATTGTTCCGTCATGAGTTTACCCATTACTTACAAGGTCGATATGTGGTTCCAGGATTGTTCGGTCGAGGAGAGATGTATCAAAATGGACGCTTGCCTTGGTTTGAAGAAGGTGGGGCAGAATTTTTTGCCGGCGCTACCAGAACAGATGGCATTCATCCACGCAAATCTGTTGTAGGTAACATAAGGTATGATGATCGCTCTAGCCGTATGTCTGTGTCAGATACTCTGCATGCTCAATATGGTTCCTGGAATTTTTATAATTATGGATTTGCCATGCAGTATCATTTGTTCCAAAACGATTTTCCAATGATGGACCGCATTCATAATGCGATTATGAAAAACGACGTGGCCCAATTTGATCGATATATTGAGCAGTTGAGTAGGGACAAGTGGGTAAATGACGCATATCAACAGACGATTGATGAGCTGGTGCAAAATTATGAAGATTGGGATGTGCCACTGGTATCGGATGATTATCTAAAGGATGTGGAGCCAAAGCAGAAGGAAGAAATTTATGCGGAAATTTCCGAAGTTACAGGCTTGCGTGACATAGAGACCGCAGAGCACGAATCAGAATTTTTCAATACCTTCACCTTACACGGAACCTATATTGGCGACAGATCAGCAGGAGAAGAGCAAGACTGGAAAAAAATGAATCAAGTAACAGATGACTTCTTGAAAGAGTTAAGTAATAAGTCATGGAATGGTTATCAAACCGTAACCGCTTACTTTGTGAATTATAAGATAACGAAGGATGGAAGATTCTCCTATGATGTAGTGTTCCACGGCAAATTGCCAAAAGGTAGCTATAGCGGGAACCTAGCCCCTGTAGTAGAAATAAATGGTCCATATACAGGAGTTGTAGCTGAGTCGGTTTCGTTTAGTAGTAAAGGAACACGCGATAAAGACGGAAAGATTATGTCTTACCAATGGGATTTTGGCGATGGTCAGACAAGCCAAGAAGAGAATCCAACACACGTGTATGCTGAAGCAGGAACCTACGAGATAAGCTTGCAGGTAACCGATGATGCTAAACAAAAAGTGACCAAAAAGACAACAGTAACCATTAGTGAAAAAGCGAATAAACCGTCAGATAACTCTAATGATTCTTTCGAAAATGCCAGCAAGCTAGAAGCATTTGGTAAACAATTGAAGGCTGAGCTGAACCAAAAGAAACAAAATGATGTATTCTATTTTGATGTGAAAAAAACTGATAACATTGATGTTTCAGTAGAAGTAAAGAATGGACAAGGAGTGGCGTGGAAATTATTCCACGAGGATGATCTGAAAAATTATATTGCCTATCCAAATCAAATCGAAGGCGATCAGTTAATGACGACTCTTGAAGCAAAACCAGGACGATATTATCTTAAAGTGTATTTAACAACACAGGAGCCCGTTTCCTACAAGTATCAAGTAAGTCTGGCTGGTGGCTCGAAGGATTTTGCAGAAAGTGAGCCTAACAATCGATTCGAAGACGCGAATGGTCCATTGCCGCTAGGTGAACCTGTTAAAGGAATACTAGATGAGGGCGACAATGCAGATGTCTACCGTTTTGAACTGAAAAAAGAGAGTGATTTAGAAATTATTCTGAAGCATACGAAAAAAGAGGGAATTAACTGGTTGCTCTACCATGAGGATGATTTGAAGAACCCCGTTTCGTATCCAGTAGAGCTTGATAAGGGAAGAATGAGCGCTACTTATACAGCCGAACCTGGTCTATACTATCTATTTGTCTATAAATATGAAGATGAGGTAATCCCATATACCGTATCGGTAAATAAGTAGGATTATAAAGCAGTAAGAAGCAATTATATTTATAATTATGCACCCCTTACAGTAAGCATTGATATCCTTTCTATGGGTATCGAACAGTGTGGCTGTAAGGGGTTTTCATGTTTATCTAGCAGTGAGGAGACTTTACATCATGAAATTCGATCCATATAATTGAGTGTGTCAACTGTTAACTAACTCAAGTGTGGTGATCATATGAACAACAAACGGGATTGGATTGAAATTCGGGGAGCCAGACAAAATAATTTAAAGAATATTAGCGTCAAATTTCCAAGAAATAAGTTATCAGTGGTAACAGGTGTATCTGGATCAGGTAAATCTACCTTACTGTTTGATATTTTGTGTCAGGAGGGAGAGCGAAAGTTTATTGGTGCAACTGGTAGAGTACCGGATCATGTACAGAGACCTGATTATGACGAAATTTATGGATTATCTCCCATTATTAGTGTGAGTCAGAAGCAATTTAATAAAAATCCCCGGTCAACGGTCGGAACCTACAGTGAAATTTATACATACCTCCGGCTTCTGTATACGGCAATAGGAGAGAGGGCATGTCCGCATTGTGCCAAAACAATAGAATATTCAATTTTGCGCTCGTCTCCCGTTCATACAATTAAAAACGGTCATGAGGTCTTGGAGGTGTATGCTTGTCCTTTTTGTCGTAGGCCTGTAGAAAATATTACAATGGCCCACTTTTCTTTTAACACCTTAGCCGGGGCTTGTTCAAAATGCTTCGGCTTAGGGAAAATCGTCGAACCAAATTTTGAAACGATTCTTGATGCTTCTCTTTCTATTAAAGAAGGCGGGATTAAGGTTTGGAAGAAAGGCTTTGTTTGGCATTTCGGTCCTTTGCTTGTCCGGGCGGCCAATTACTATGGGATTCCTTTTCGAGAGGAGGATTTACATACTCCGATCGGTGAGCTTGATGAGAACATGAAAACACTGCTTTTCTATGGTACGGAGGATGAGCGAATCAGAGCCTTGAAACCAGATAAACCAGCACCTAAAGATATGAAAGAAGGTAAATACGAGGGTGCTGTTAATAGTCTGATGAGGCGTTATTTTGAAGAATCACAGCAAGATGAAAGCGTTGAAAGAGAAGAGTACATGCCGTTCCTACAACATGCAGTCTGCCCCGAATGCCAAGGGACTCGATTGAAGAAGGCTAGCCTAGAAGTAAAAGTGAACAACACACCTATCCACCAGCTCTTTTCAAAATCAATCGAAACGCTGAATGAATGGATTGATGCTTTGAAAAATCATTTGTCTATCTCCAATTATGAAGCCGTTCGTCCTATTTTGGCAGATCTGAAGGAGAGAGTCGAGAGTCTTTGTAAAGTTGGATTAGGATATTTATCTCTCGATCGAACTTTTACGACGCTATCAGGTGGTGAGACACAGAGATTACGACTGTCAGCTCTGTTAAACTCTCATTTAACTGGCATGGTCTGCGTGCTGGACGAGCCGACTACAGGACTACATCCGCAAGATACCGATAAATTGATCACCTCCTTGCAATTACTGCGTGATCTCGGTAATACAGTGATTGTGATTGAGCATGATTTAGAGCTCGTCAAGCACGCAGATTACGTTGTAGATATCGGTCCTGAGGCGGGAAGTGAAGGCGGTTTTCTAGTTGTACAGGGAACACCTGATGAGTTACAAAATACAGGAAACTCCGTAACAGGTAAATGTTTGAGACAGAATAGAGAAGCGATCAGGCAAACAACGCGGAGATGTCAGGCTGGCTTACCAATTAAACAAGCGAATAGCCATAATTTAAAGAATGTGGACGTGCATATCCCATTACATGTGATGACGGCTATTGTCGGTGTTTCAGGCTCTGGAAAGTCAACGTTACTCTTTGATGAGCTGCTAAAGAAGTGGGATCGTAACATGGAAGGGAGAGAAAAAATCAATCGAATAGTAGTAGTCGATCAATCCTCAATGGGCAGAATCGAACGTTCTAATGCGGCTACCTATACCAAGGTGTTCGATGATATTCGTCAGGCTTATAAAGAAACAGCACACCAACAGGGTATAAAAATGACAGCATCTGATTTTTCCTTTAATGTGGCAGGAGGTAGATGCGAGCACTGTAAAGGAACTGGAAAAATAAAGCTACAGATGCATTTTATGTCCCCACGCTATCTGGTTTGTCCTACTTGTGAGGGAAAGCGTTATAATGAAAAAGTACTGCAAGTAAAAATAGATGGATATAACATTGCTGATGTATTAGAGATGACTGTCAAGCAAGCACTAGCTTTATTTTCGAAGATGGATAAAATCAAACAAAAGCTTGTCTACTTAGATAAAATTGGCTTAGGATATATAAAATTGGGTCAACCAGCGAATACCTTGTCTGGTGGAGAGGCACAAAGAATCAAATTGGCCTCGGAGCTAGCTACTGCTGCTGGACGAAACACACTGTATATTTTAGACGAACCTTCAGTGGGATTACATGAAAGAGATACGGATAAACTCATTCGGGTTCTCCATGAATTGGTTGATAGAGGAAACAGTGTTGTTGTCATCGAACATCATTTGAGCTTGATCCGTCAGGCTGATTGGATTATCGAGATGGGGCCAGGCGGTGGGGAAGCCGGGGGGCGCGTAATCGCTCAAGGAACTCCTCAACAACTGAAGGCCAATCCGAATTCTGTTATCAAACCATATTTATAGAGCTTTGAAGGAAGGTGCTTTTTTGACAAAATCATTGGAAGACAGCTTTATTCCGTTTCAATGTGAAATAGTAAGCCGTCATAATAAATTTAATATCGAGGGAATTACGTCTGCTCAGTACAATGTTTTAGAGCTTGTCCAAACACAAGGTCCAAAAACAACAAATGAACTGGCAAGCGCACTAGGGATAACGGTATCAGGAATCTCAAAATTAACCAAAAAGCTTTTGCAGAAAGGATTGATTGAACAACAACGCAGTCAAGCAGATAGGCGGTATTACCATATTGTCTTGACAGAAGCGGGAGTGGATTTTCTCAGGAAAGCAGAAAACTCACGCAAGGAGATCCTTCAATTAATCGGAAAAGCACTTTCAAAAGAAGAAATCGAAGCCTTTAGCCGAATTTGTTCCAAGTTGCATACATATTTGACTGATCATAAAGCAAAGTAGGTGACTGACCCTATGAATGGGCTAGAAAATGTAATATCCCCGATAACAAAATTTGAAGGGTCTGATATTCCAGGATTAGTAGAGCTCTCGTCTTCGGTAGGTTGGGATTATGACCAAAATGAAATCAACACCATTATGTTATCTGGCAACGTTTATGGACATAAAAACAAAGACGGGAGAATTGTCTCAAGTGCAGCCATTATTCCATACGGCGTGAAACTAGCCTCTATTGGCATGGTCATTGTAAGTCAGGAATATCGAGGATTGGGCCTAGGAAGAAAAGCTACACAAAAATGCTTAGAATCGATTCCTGATCATATGCCAGCTATGCTTATTGCTACAGAGGATGGGAAACCCATGTATGAAAAGATGGGCTTTCATTCTACAGACTGTGTTCATAAATATCTTTGCTCAACCTATCGTTTTACCCCTTCAAGTAGGAATATAGTAACTCATATACAGCCGATGCATATAGAAGATTTCCCACAGGTCATAAAAATAGATAGAGATGCCTTTGGTGTAGAGAGAGGAGCTTTTCTTCGCCATAGATATAATCAGGCAAAAGAGGCAGTGCTTGTGAAAAGTCCTGACGGTCAGGTAGTAGGCTATGGTTTATCTATACTTGGGCCCATTAATCTCATAGTTGGCCCTATCGTCGCTCCGAATGCTGATATAGCATTCGCAATAGTGAATCAATTAGCTAAGCAACATTCAGGTAAGGTAAGAATTGACGTACCCTCAGACAATGAGTCGTTTATGTATTATCTTGAAGCATGCGGGTTTGTAAAGGCGAATCAGCCACCTATCATGATTACAAAAGCAAATCATTTACCTGCTCGTAACAAAACATTATTCGGAATTGCAGCACAGATATTTGGATGAAGCATTCCAATCCGAATGAAGCACCCGTTTGCTTCAATAGCAGGAACACACAAGACCCTGACATTCTCCTGTCAGGGTCTACTTATTCTGCAATGAAAAAGCTGTTACTCGCAAATGACAGACTATCAAATTTTGTCCCCGGATCGTCAAGTTCAAATGACAGCTTACGGAGCTGATTTGAAGGTTATGGCTAACGTTTCAAAGCAGGATTTCACTCACAAAGGTAAACTCATAAAAGCCGGTTCGCTAATCATAATAGCTGGGGATAAGCAGATCGTGTATCAGTAGATAAAAGTGTAAGAAGATATACAATTTCAATTCTAATGGGAGGATAAAGCGTTATAATAGGAAAAAGAGAGAGTACTAACTGACAATCTCATTTCGCTATTAAAATCGTGAGGTGACGGCATCCATGTTTCAAGCAGAGGGATATACAGGCAATAAACAAGAGAACTATGAGCTTCTTATAAAACAGCTAGATGCATTAGTAGATGGGGAACCCAATGTGCTCGCTAATCTGAGTAATGCAACTGCTTTATTAAATCAATTTTTGACGGAAGTAAACTGGGTAGGGTTCTACCTATATGAAAAGGAGCAAGATTCACTAACTCTTGGTCCATTCCAAGGACTGCCGGCTTGCACACGTATTCCAACAGGGAGGGGTGTGTGCGGAGCAGCAGTTTCGAAACGATGCACGATGAGAGTAGCAGATGTCCATGCTTTCCCTGGCCATATTGCTTGCGATGCGGCATCTCGCTCTGAAATTGTTATTCCTATTTTTAAAGGGGAAGAAATCTTTGGGGTACTCGATATCGATAGCCCGATTACAGATCGTTTTGACGAAACAGACGAGAAGTATTTAGAAGAATTTGTCCTACGTGTAGCAAAGTGTGTGTAGAATAGAACAAAAAAGAATTGATAGCAGAATAGAAATGACTAACAACCAGGCGTCTCACGAATAAGGGCGCTTGGTTTCTTTTTGCTACATAACAATTAGTGGGTATTATGACCTTTCATTATTTATGCAGAGGTGTAGTGGGTCTGGTTGCAGTGCCAGTATTTGCTGTCTTCTCTTTAGGAATGTACATTTGCTGTTTTGTCTCAGTGATTGGCGGAGTGCTGTATATAGCGGGGATTGACATACATATAAGCCTTTGAAAGTTTGGTCAGGTATCACAGCTATCTATTTTTTTTATTGCAGTAATGTTTGGTGGGATTTTATTACTACTAGCTGTTGGAAGCTGGGGGCTGTTTCAAGTATCTTGTCACTATGTTAAGAAAGGCTGAAATATACCGAATGGTTCATGTTGTAAGAAAAAAGAACCTGTATAATGAATAACAGGAAATCTGAATTCATTTTTTTGCTGATCGTATCATTTTTTCTCCAACCTGTTTGGGAATCTCTTCTTTTTTACTAGTATATGTTGATCACTTTTGAGGAGGAAACGAGGAATGATTAATCTAGGGACATTTCAAGTTACATCTGGAGCATTAGTGGTATCAGATCCTTGTTATAATTATGAACAAGGCATTTCAGGAGTTGTAGAGGAAGCGGTAGTCGGTACGTGGATTGGTGTCATTGATCGAATAGACACAGGAGATTGGGGAGAGCGATGTGCCTTAGTATGTGCTTATCACGAGTCAATTGACCTTGAACAGGTGACGAATTGGGAAGTATGTGACTTTATTGTAGGAGTAGACAGTGGTCAAGCAGGAATCTTTGAGCGTCAAATCTATCGAGTGGATGAGTCTGTAATTGGAGAAACGAAATTCATGCCTGAGCAAAGATGGTATTCTTCCTGTTGCGACCAGACATTGAGTGAACTCCAAGCTGGAGTGATTAATGGTGGTGTCGTATCTAGCTCAGGATTTGGCGACGGTGGCTATGAGGCATTTATCGCGAAAAATGCTGAAGGAAAAGTAATAGCGGTACAGATCGTATTTATTACTGAAGAGGATTTACTTGAAGAGGAGGAAGATGAGGAAGACGAGAAGTAGCCTGACATCCAAAGGGACCTGGACGGTTCCTTTTTTGCATTATTTTTCAATATTTCTACTACTGCTCTCGTTATCAAATACATTCAAGTCAAGTCAGCTTTATAGAAGAGTGGGGGGTAGGGATACGTCCATGAAAGGAGAAGCCCATGAAGAAAAAGTTTACATACAAATTAGATAAATTTATAGATATCGGCACCTATACAAAGAATGATAAGATAGTAACCTCACCTTTTGTTGTCTTCTCTCTTTGGATAGACATGCAACAAAAAGGTTTTTTTATTTTTAGGAATTCGTGAAAGTAATGATATATAGCAAGGGTAGCGGAATTGTACGACTGGATATCCTACATTTAGTTGATAACTTAAATATAATTTTATGCGGGTAATAAAAATGTTTAATTTTTGAAAAAATATAATTTTCAGTCGACATCTGTTATATATTTTTGTTTTAATTTACAATATATGTTAGGTTTTATTAAAACATAAATATTAGTGAGGTGTTATCGTTGCAACAGCACACAGAGATACCGATAGTGACAATTAACCATTTGCTAGCGTATCTTAAAGAAGAAATTCACTTTGTTCAGCCTTTTTTTCATAATCCTCATTTCTTCATTGTTACCAACAAGGATGCGAACAGCATAGATTTCATGTGCTCAGATGGAAAGACGATGAATGAGGAGCTGGATGACTCTTTTAAGAAGAAAATGATATCGTTATCAATGGAAACGATCCAAGAGGCAAGTTCTACAAGAAATCCCGCAATTTGCTATGGAAATGAAATGTTTCCAAATGAACTGCCAGGATGGATCAGTCTTGGAAGTCCGATCTTTATTAATAATACAAAAAAGGGATATATTAGCCTAAACTATCAATCAGAAGAGCATATCTCCTACATAGTGAATATTTTTTGCTACATCATAAAAACAGTAGAATGGCGATTAAACAATGTAAGTACTTCTCACAAAGAGCAGGAACTGGAGAAAAAATGTAAAGATTTTCAGTTAACCAAGAAAGAATGCGAGATTGTCCATAGTCTTCTTGAAAATATTTCAATTAAAGATATTTCGAAACATCATTTTATATCGGTAGAGACGGTTCGAACCCATGTAAAAAATATATACAATAAGGTTGGAGTAAATAATAGAGTGGACTTAGTTAGAAGATTTGTATAACTACAGTAGAAAAATCCCCCCTGAAGGTGATTTTAAATGAAATTGGATATAATATAATAAAAGTGTAAAAGTTACCACATTGAATCACCTGATAGTTTTACCTCAGTATTCATTACTGGTAATTTTTCGAAGTGGTTCGCAGGTCTTTATATCTCTAGTGCGCTTTTTCCATGGAATAGAGTATGAAGTCTGTACCACAAAACAAAATTAATTAAATTCAAAAAATTCAAACATTTGAATGGAGGATGAAGAATATGGCTTGCCAATGTCCAGATGCGATCTCAGGTTGGACGCATACAGATTACCAGTGTCACGGTTTGGAGAATAAAATGTATAGACATGTTTATGCAATTTGCATGAACGGTACTCAAGTATATTGCAGAACAGAGTGGGGTAGCAGCTGCTAGGTTCTACACATTAATAAGGGAAGAAAAGGAACACTCTATATTCATATAGAGTGTTCCTGGTCCTTTATGTAAAGGAGAGGATAAAAGAATGGAAACAGATAATCATAAAAAATTTCTCAAAAACCCCAATCGTTTTTTGGAAAAGATCGGGACTTATTTTCCGGAAGAAATGAATGTAATGAAGGATGGACCGGCCATAGATTTTACATGGGTTCGTAAAGAGGCTTGCGGAACCGTTATTTACATCATGAGTGAAACATGCAATTTTTGTAAATATGATGCGATAAAAGAATTCGCTGATAAATATAATAAGTTTAATCATCTGATTTTCTTATATGGATCAGAGGAATATAAAGAGCAGATAAAGGAAGAGTATGGAATCTCTATTCCGATCGAGTTAACGGATTTAAAAGAGATAGGGGAAAAATTATTTATAGAGTTGGTTCCCACTATGATTGCTATGAATCGTGTAGGCCAAATTATCACTTGCGGTAGTTTTCGCAATGAAGTGGAGTCACTTGAGATGAGAATGGAACCGTTTCTGGATGTCTATTACTCCTTGGAGAATATGTAAAAATGAGCCTAAATGGCAAGAGTTCTGTACATAGCTCGAGCAACCGAGAGCATTTGGGATTTTTTCAAAAGATGCGACACAGACAACAATTATTCCTGTATGCATGTAAAATCATCTGGAATTTTAACAAAACCTATATGCTTTTGGTCTGCTCCTTGAGTATTATTCTTGCTCTGCAATCAAACGCTATTATTGTTGCGAATAAATATACAATCGATAATCTTGTCAGTTCACAAATCTATCTTGCACTACTTGGAATTGGAATAATGCTGTTCCTTGAACTGCTTCAGGAGACGTTTGAACTTTTCTTGCGATTCTATAATACGAAATGTGATGAACAATTTGGAATTTACAGGGAACAAATCTTATTTGACAAGCTAGCAGGTATGCAATTGCTAGAGCGTGAGCATCCCAGCTTTTTAGGAAAGATACAGGTATGGTCGCTTGGACTGATGAAAATACAAGCTACCTTTCAATCCGGAATACAATGTGTAAAAGCATTACTGACGGGGGGAATTTCCATTTATGTGCTGGTAAGTGGGTATTGGCTTATCGGTGCTATTATTATTGGGTTTTCCCTTGTAAAAAGTGTATTTGTGTTTAAGGTTATCGATCCGCTGGTTTCTATGAATTTACAAATGGCGCGGGCCCATAACCTATCTACATATTTTCGCGATCTGCTAGTTCGAAAAGAGGCACAAAAAGAGTTTCTCTTATTTCAGGCTTTCTCCTTTTTTAAAGAAAAATGGCTCGATGCAAAAACAAACATCATGAACATGAATATAGAAATCACGAAATTAAATGTAAGACCAGAATTTATAAGTAATTTGTTAACGGTATGCAGCAGATTAATGATTATGGTGATGATGGTCTTCCTTGTGGTAGAGAAGAGGATGACTATCGGAGATTTCGTTGCAATATCTTTGGCTGCCTCGTTGGCTGAACGAAATATCCTGTCTTTATTTCTCCAGTGCAAAAATCTATTAGAAAACCTGCGCTATGTAGATGAGTATCAGAAATTAGATTTGATTACTCCGAGCAAGAGGGAAAACCAAGCAGCGATAACAGATTTTCAGCTAAAGCAGGGGATAGAGGTAATCGATTTAACCTTCACCTATCCGAATAGGGAGGAACCCGCACTTCATAAGATCAATCTCTCGATAAAAAAAGGGGAGAAGATTGCTATTATTGGGGATAATGCAGCAGGAAAATCTACGCTGATCAAGCTATTGCTAGGCTTATATCAGGCACCGGATAATACGATTTTTTATGATGGTGTGGAGCAAAAGCAATTAGATGTTGCAGGTTTATGGAAAAGCTGTGGGGCAATCTTTCAGGATTTTATGAAATACAAGGTATCGATTCAGGATAATATCTGCTTGGGAAATGAAAGGAAAGATGATCAGGAGCTGTATCATTTGCTTGAACATCTGAATATACAAGATTTTTATCGGTTAAAAAACGGTTTGTCTACCAAGCTTGGAGACATTCATGAGGATTCGGTAGACCTATCCGGTGGTCAATGGCAAAGAATCGCACTTGCTAGATTATTATATCGCAATCTGGATCTGATGGTTTTAGATGAACCCACTTCAGCATTAGATCCAAACAGTGAAGTGAAGGTATTTGACGATATCCTAGAGCTAGCGAAGGATAAGACACTCTTCATTATTTCTCATCGAATTGGAATCGGGAAAAAGGTAGATCGCATCTATTATATGAGGCAAGGAAGTATTATCGAGCAAGGAACTCACCAGCAATTAATGGATGCAAAGGGTGAATACTATCGAACCTGGGAACGCCAAAGCGAGTGGTACAATTCAGAATTAGTCTACGAAAATAGGGGGTCATAATACCATGTCAAAAAAACTAGTTCGTGATACCGGTTTAGAAATAGGTACAACCATTCCACCCATTCACTTCACAAATTGGGATTCATCACAACTAGAGCTGAAATTTTTGCCTAAAGGGGCTGCTTTAGTTTTCGTCTCCGTCTTTTGCTCCTATTGTATCGATTTATTACCCCACCTTGGATCGATAAGTCAGAGTCAGGATATGCAGCTTTATCTTTTTTCAGATGGAGAAATCGAGGATCACGCAGAAATGGCAGATTATTTTGAATGGAATTTCCCCGTGATTCAACTGAAACATCAGGAAATGAACGAAATCTTTAAGGTTAGCTACCACCCGTTCCTCCTTCTTACTGATTCAAAGGGTGTGATTACTAGCAAAGGAGATATCTACAAGGCAGAAGATTTTCATAAAATTCTAGAAAGTGTAACACTCCAATGATGTCATATCTGCTCTTACTTCCGTATGGTTTTGCGTTCATGTTCTTTGTTTCCGCTATTACAAAGTGCTTTTCAATGTTTGAATTCAGACAATCGATTGTACACTTTGATGTTATATCGAGAAAATATGTGATGCTCAGCTCCTTTCTGGTTATTCTTATGGAATTTGTCTTAGCGATTTGTTTTGCCCAGCTTGCTTTTTTACATGCGGCTTTTATCCTAACTGGTTTGCTGATGATTTTTTTTACCGGACTTTTTATACGAGCAAGTAAGCAGAAAAAAAGCTTTGCCTGTAGCTGTTTTGGGGGTAGTACCAAAAAGACAAACATAAAACTTGCCATCCTGCGAAATTGCTTGTTATTGCTTGGAGCGATCGGAGGTTTTTGGATAGCTAACCAGCTAGAGGCAATACCAAATCCCCCTGAGCAGATCATGCCGTGTCTCATTGTAGCTGCGTTTTTCATACCTATTTACAAGGAATTGACCATTTTATCTAAACTGAGAAAGAAAATGAGGATGCTGGTGCCATGATGGGTTTCTTGTTAAGTGTTGGGGGCATCATACTTGTTTTGATCATCGGGATGAAGATAACCAAAGCCTTCTATTATAAAAGGTATCTTCAAATCTATGTTTCTGGCAGTAAGGAGATTACGGATCTGCATGACAAGAGTATTTTTCTCTTTCTATCTTATACAGATCCTAGCAATGCTGAATATCTTGCGGAAATCAGCCACCGCTTCCCTGATTATCAGATCTATATCATCTATAAGGCGCCTGAATGGAAAGCAAGGGTGTTTTCTCGCCAAATCAATGAACATACGAAGCTACGGGTTGATGAACAGGGGATCGTGTCTGATGATTTAGGGATTTCAGCTTTTCCTGCTTTTCTTACTTACCAGGAGGTTTTCAAGAAAATATCGATTGTACGCTTTCATACGTATTAAAATTACAAGCGAGGTGTTTGTCATTCATGCATAGTCAATTGGTAGTAGTAGATAACATCGAATTTAGCAAGGAACATAAAAAACACGACATAGGGCAAATTCTTCATGACATCACGATTCCAGCATTGCCCTACGTGTATACTTTTCAGATGTTTATCGCTCTGAAAGAATTACCTGATCAGGCAACCTTTGAGCTTCAATTGAAAATCAAAGATCGGAATGGAAAAGATGTTGGGATTTCGAGTCCCATCACAATGTATCATGAACGCAAGAATGAGCAATCCTCTGAAATGGAAACATCGTTAAAAATGTCTACGGTACTTAGCTTGGAAGGAACATATAAAGCAGAACTATATTATGATGGAGAAGTGATTACAACTCATCCAGTCCATGTACGGCTGGAGCAAGCATCATAGGAACAGGAAGCCTGCTTTTTATTGCAATAGATAGTGAATGATCATTTTATGAAGCTACCTAAGCTTCGTTATTCATTAGGGCTTTTCGGAATTGCAAAAAGACAACTAAATGTGAAAGGCGCTGACAAAGCGGTATAAGCAAGAAAAAATTGTATTTTTTTAAGATTTATGGTATTCTGAAACAAATTTATTGAACGGAGGGTTTTCTCATGGCATACATAAGATTCCGATTTACTACTTTGTCCCACTAATTTAATAGTGATCAAAGGCTCTGCCTGTGTGTAGAGTAATCGGGATTAGTCTGCCTTTTTATAAGAAAACTCTATGAGAACGATATAAAAAAGGGATGGACATTCGCTGTCTGTCTTTTTTTGTATCGTAAATTTATGTAAGCCAAGAGACGCGTGTATTGGTAAGATCATCATTTTGGGATAGAAGCACGCTGTTTTACTACCCTGATAGCTAGTAAAGAGTAGGTTTGCACCAACTATTTACATGTTCTCTTGTATCGCGCCGTCTCACACGAACAACGTAAATGGCACCCGACTTATTTTTGGTGTTCTTTTCCCGTTACTCAAGCACAGGTAGCAATGCCTGTGTATTTTGTTTTGACACAGTTTCGGGTGTAAAAATACTAAAATAAAGGACGTGCAGCATATGATGATAAAAACAGACGAACAAATTCTGGCGGATGCGAAAAAGCATGGACTGCTACTAAAAGAGGATTCGTTACAGAGAAATGATTCTGGAATAGATTTTCAGGTTGTTATGGCGCGCGATCTGAATGGAGTACAATGGGTGTTACGGTATCCAAGACGAATAGACGTGCTACCCTCGGCAAAAAAAGAGAGACAGATTCTAACCCTGATAGAATCGCGAGTGTCGGTACAAGTACCGATTTGGAGAATTTACTCAGAAGAGCTGATTGCCTATCAGTTGTTAAAAGGTGTACCAGCAGGAACGATTGATCCAGAAGCAAAGGCATATATTTGGGAAATTAACGAAAAAAATGTACCAGATGTCTTTCATGAAACGCTTGCCCTTGCAATCGCCTCCCTACATCGGATTAATCCGAACACTTGCAGAGAGGCGGGGATAGAACTGGAGACTGCTGAAGAAGCAAGGGCCTCGATGAGAGCGAGGATGGATAAAATCAAAATGACATTTGGAGTAAGTAATGATCTCTGGAATCGCTGGCAAAATTGGCTTGCAAATGATACGCTTTGGCCCACGGAAACGGTACTCGTTCATGGGGATCTGCATGCGGGACATATCCTAGTTGATGAAGCATCACGAGTAACAGGCTTGATTGATTGGACAGAGGCAAGGGTAACTGATCCTGCCCATGATTTTGTGGCTCATTATCGGACTTTTGGAGAAGAAGCTCTGCAAAGATTAATCTATCACTATGAGCAAGCAGGTGGAAACGTTTGGCCGAATATGACTGATCATGTTATTGAATTAGCTGCTAGTTATCCTGTTGCCATTGCTGAATTTGCCGAAAAATCAGGGCTAGAAGAGTACAAGCAGATGGCCAAACAAGTGCTGGGTGTATAATTCCTTGATAAGGAGAGCAGGCTCAGATTGAACATGTATGGATTGAAAAAGCTGCCCCTTCGAAAAAGCATGATATTATCCCCTTCAAGTAGACAGTGTAAAAAGCTCACCCACCTGACGGAGGGTGGTACACTCTACTTGGAGGGGACTTTTTACTTCCACCAGTCATCGAATGGAGTTACTGGTAAGCGGCGCTTGTGCTCGGTTTTATCATACTTTTCTTCGATTTTTTCCACGATTTCAGCAGATACGGGCTTCAGGGTTAAATAGTTATCTAAATCATCGTAAGAAAAGCCAAGGGCGGTTTCATCAGGTAATTGAGGATGGTCATCTTCAAGATCGGCTGTAGGAACTTTCAAATATAAAATTTCAGGTGCTCCTAGATATTGCAGAATTTGTCTTACTTGCCCCTTGGTCAGACCGGAAAGGGGGACAACGTCAGCGCCTCCATCTCCATATTTAGTGAAAAATCCGGTAGTTGCCTCGACTGCCTGATCAGTCCCAAGAACTAATAGTCCTAAGTGACCGGCTATATCATATTGAACCTTCATGCGTTCTCTTGCCTTTGCATTACCCTTGTGAAAATCTGACAGTTCAATCCCCGTTGATTGTTTAAGCTGTTCAAGAGAAGTATCAACGGCCGGCTTGATATTAACCAGCATATTTTGATTTGGCTTGATGAATTGAAGTGCCTTCTGGGCGTCAGCTTCATCTATTTGAGTTCCGTAGGGAAGACGAACAGCCGTGAATTGATATCGTTTATCCGTCGCATGCGTCAGCTCATCGCAAGCAACCCGGGCCATGATACCTGTTAAGGTAGAGTCAATTCCGCCGCTTACTCCCACAATGTATCCATTAGCTCCAGATATAAGAAGGTATTGCTTTAAAAAATCTACCCTGTCACGAAATTCACGTTTGGGCTGTGCATCTACATGAACATGGAGCTTTTTGATTATTTCTGTTTGTTTTGCCATCTCAACGGACCTCACTCACATATAATTGATGTTCCTTGATGTAATCCAAAACCTCCTCAGGCAGGAGAAAACTAGCTTCACCATCATTGCGAAGCTCACCGCGAATGTAGCTAGAGCTAATTCCCATACTGATTCCTTTTGACATTGTCAGGAAATTTTCATCATTATTGCGTAATAAGGGGTCCTTAGCGATTAAATCATCAGAATGATAGCCTTCTCTTGCCATAACTATAAACTTGTTGTTTTTCACCAATTTTTCAGCATTCCCCCAGGCGGATATGCCCTCTAAAAGATCTGCTCCCATGATAAAAAAGATTTCATCTTGCGGATACAGATTTTTGAAATGATTCATTGTGTCAAAGGTATATGTTTCACCGGGTAACGCGTTCATTTCAACGGTAGAGATTTCAAATAAAGGTTCCCCAAAACGATTTTTCTTGTTTTTGCACGTTTCTAAGGCAAGCTGAAGCATATGTAAGCGATGGTGATCTTCAGTCTGAAGTATCTTATCTCTACGCAAGGAAGAGCAGGGAATAAAAAACACTTTGTCCAGACGTTTACGTTTTGCCACAGCAGCAGCTGTAAAAAGGTGTGAATAGGTAATAGGATCAAAGCTACTTCCGTAAATACCATATCGCATGAAGGGTTCCTCCTTTAAGATTCTATGAGAGCAAGCTCGCGTATTTCGTTAATCATTTTATCTTTCAGCTCCCGTAATTCATCAGATAAAGTAACGGGATATACCTCTGGATTGTCTAAGCGAAGATATTCCTCCCAGAATGTATTCTTTTGGGCTTGATGGAACTGCTTGATTTCTTCCAGAGCTGGTTTATCATAAATCAGCTTTCCTTCTTCAAAGATAGGAACTAATAGCTGGACTGCTGTAAAATGGCTTACACGCTTCATTTTTAATGGATTCACTGGATGCTTCAGTTGAATCTCCTTGAGGCCTTGAATATTCTCATGCTCAAGGCAAATATAATCCCCCTTTGCCATACCATCCTGATCGTATATCCGATAGGTTTTTTTACAACCAGGATTAATAATCTTGTCTATATTTTCAGAGACTTTAATTAGAGCCACCCAGTCCTTTTCGGTTCTTCTTGCAACAATTTTGTGTACACCACCTAGGGCAGGAGTATCATAGGCAGTGATAAATTTGGTTCCAATGCCCCAAATATCAATTTTAGCTCCTTGATGCTTCAGAGAGGTAATCGTGTGCTCATCTAGGTCACTGGATGCGGCAATTTTTACATAGGGAAACCCTGCGTGATCTAGCATTTTTCGAGCTCGTTTAGATAAGAAGGCTAAATCGCCACTATCTAAACGAATGCCAGTAAGCTTCTGACCATGTTCCTCCATCCGTTTAGCCACTTTAATGGCATTGGGAATACCTGAACCTAAAACATCAAAGGTATCGACAAGAAGAATACTTTTAGCGGGAAAAACCTCAGCAAAGGCGAGAAAGGCATCTAGTTCATTTGGGAAAAATTGAACAAATAAATGAGCATGTGTACCTGTAGTAGGAACACCATATTTTTTCCCAGCTTTCAGATTAGAGGTGTAGTCAAATCCTGCGATATAGGCTGATCTAGCTCCCTGTACGGATGCGTCACGTCCCTGAGCACGTCTTTTTCCCATTTCAATTACACTTTGCCCATCTGCTGCTGTCACAATTCGAGACGCTTTTGTCATGAGCAGGGATTCACTGTTCACTGTATTAAGCAATTGTGCTTCGATCCAGATACACTCCATGATAGGGGCAATCATTCGTATGTAAGGAGTGTTTGGAAAGACGATTTGACCTTCTTTCATTGCTTGCAAGCTCCCGGTAAAACGTAGTGAGCGAAGTTCTGACAGGAAAGCTTCCTCATACATGCCCTTGGACCGCAGATATTCAATGTCACTTTCATTAAAGTATAAATTCTCTACAATATCAATTAACTGGTCGAGTCCCCCAAAAGCAACGTATCCCCCTAGCTCACCAGTAAAATCACTGCTTGGCTTAACAAAAGGAGCTTTACGATAAAAATCATCAAAGACAACTATCGTGCGGTGTAGATTTTTTTTGTATAAGGCATACATCATCGTAATCGCATATTCATCCACATCAAGACCGTAATCTCTGGAGGGATCATAAAAGGGAAGGATTTCTAATTCTTGTTTTCCGCAAAGAGGGCAGGGAGTTTCTTCAGACGTCATTCTAAAAGCAGGTTGTTTACAGAAGAGGCACATATGAATATAGCGATATATTTTCGGATCAACAATATCAAAGATTGTTTTTGTCATTTTCGGCGAGTCCCCTCGTTATATCTTTTTGAGTGAAAAGCATACATAATTAGTCAATAATCATTAACAACCTGTATTCCCATTTGGTTTTTAAAATGCTGTAATGCCCAATCGTGTCCTACAGGGTTGAAACTTGCAACTGCATCCTCATGAATAATCACCTCGAAGCCAAGATACCAAGCAGATACGGCCGTATGGAGAATACATATATCCGTGCATGTGCCGACAAGATGAATTTGGCGAATACCGCGCGTATGCAGTTGTAGTGCTAAGTCAGTTCCTTCAAATGCACTGTATCTTGTTTTATCCATCCAATAAATGGACGCTTCCTTTTGTTTATAGAGGCTATGTAGTTCGCCATATAATTGGCGTCCTTCACTTCCGATAATATTGTGGGGCGGATAGAGCTTCGATTCAGGATGAAATGGATCAATTTCTTTGTGTGCATCTACAGCCATTACCACAAATTCACCATTTTGAAGAAAGTGATTGGTAAGATGAACAATCCGCTGTTCGATTTTTTGGGCAGGCTCTCCGCATGTCAAAGCGCCATTGGTTGCAACGAAATCATTCGTGTAATCGATGATCAGGATAGCTTTTTGACTCATAAATATATACCTCCATTTTAAATGTTTGATTTAACATAGTTAATATGACTATATAAATGAGTAAAAAAAGAAGGATTAATAGATGCTCACAAATGGCACGTAGTCAGTAAATTTATATAATTTGGCTGGATTTTGTGAGTATTTATTCGAGTATTTAGAAGAACCTTCCGCATCTCTGACTTCTTCAATAATCCCTTTTCTATTTATGGTAGACACCAAGCGTCTGCTAAAGTTAGAGCGATCTACTTTAAAATCAGGTACGACCGTCTCAATGACCTGAAGCAGCTCAGATAAGGTAAACTCTTCGGGTAGAAATTCTTTCGCAATATTAGTTTGAACCATAATCTCTTGGATTTTTTGCAGAGCATCCTTTAAGATTTCGTTGTGATCAAACGCCAAATTCATGGACATTGCTTCCTCAACCGTGAACAAACGCGCATCTACAGCATCGTCATCAGCCTTAAATCCAGTCAATGCCTGCTCATTAACAAGGGCATAATAGGCAACGGTTGGAATCCATCCACCCGGATCACGGCCTGGAGTATAGTAGGCTCTTAGCTGCTTAATATGTACCTTCTCATTTAAGATGTGTGTTTCCTCACGCAGCTCACGTTCAGCACATTGATCAAGTGTTTCGTGTTCATTGAGAAAACCACCAGGAAAAGCCCAATACCCTGGAAAGCGATCGCTTTGTGGATCACGCTGAATCAGCAATATTTTTAGCTTACGATCGGGAAGGGATTTGTGCTTGGTATCTTTTCTAGGCTCCGATGTAATCGTAAATATACAAATGTCGGTAGGTAAGCCATCAGGAGATCGATAGACTGGCTTTTCCTTTGGAGGAATTTGCAAAGTGTGAAGCTCCTTTCTACGTGTTCTTGAGGTTATTTTATATAGTTATTTTTATATTGTCAATACGACTATATTAAATTCAGGACTTTTTACATACATTCTTTGCTATGGAAAAGGAGCTGTATTTAATTATATATGTAGCTAACGCTATATCTAAATATTTGTGCAAAAATTAGGGAAGCGGAAAGGGCAATCGGTCTTTTTAAGGAGTTGGAATGGAAGTGAAAGTTTGATCAATAATATAGATGGATAAATGCACAAATTCGTTCCATTTTGGTATATTCTCTGTGTTCAGCTTGAATTTATCTTAGAGGAAAGGGAATTTCAATGAAAATTAAACTAACAAGTATATTTGTCAACGATCAGGATAGAGCTCTTTCATTTTATACAGAGGTTTTAGGCTTTGTGAAAAAAAGCGACTTTCCAGTAGGAGATTTTAAATGGATAACGGTTGTTTCGCCGGAAGGCCCGGAAGATATTGAATTGCTTTTGGAACCACTGGGGCATCCCGCTGCGAAAACATTTCAAAAAGAAATGTTTGAGGCAGGCATTCCGTTAATGACGTTTGCTGTTGACGATATTCACAAAGAGTATGAAAGACTGCTAAAACTGGGTGTAGTCTTTAAGAGTAAGCCTGTAGATATAGAAGGGACATCAATTGCTGTGTTTCATGATACATGCGGTAATCTTATCCAACTTTTTCAGGGATGATACACAATCATGAAGGAAAAGCGGCTTGGAAGATTAGCAGACAGACATTACTAATGCTCCTTTTCAACATAATGAACGTATTCTCCATGATGAGGATGTCGGCATTAGACGTTGGACAAGCAGTGACAATCAGGATAGTAGGACGTAGGTTTCTAGTGTAAACACAAAATTTTTTCCGTTACTAGGAAGACCAAGCTGTAGCTTATTATCCAACAAAATACAAAGCGATTGACAAGAAGTCAGAAAAGTAGCCGTTCCCATGTATGGATACTTGTGCTATACTACAGGCAATTGCATAACCACCTTCAGGGCAGGGTGAAATTCCCGACCGGCGGTAATGACGATTATGTCTGAGCCCGCGACTCGCAAACCGTTTTTGCGACTGACTTGGTGAAAATCCAAGGCCGACGGTATAGTCCGGATGGGAGAAGGTACAAGGCTTATCACATTTTTCAATGAGGATACATGACTTAAATTGTGGTGGCCATCGCAGACTGTTTTTTCATAAATGAGAAGACGGTTTATTTAGATATATTCAAAATATGTCAGTCAAGGCATGATCTATTTGCGGTGGTGTAACACTTTATGTATCTGTTTTTTGAAAAATCCGACGGTAGGCTGTATTTCTCTATGCCCTTTTAATGAAAAGGGCATTTTTTTATTGTAAAAAAATAGGTTATGAAAGTAACCAAGGTGCGTTTGCAAGAGTAAAAGCAAGATACACAGAACAAAAAAACACAGAAAGGAGGAACGCTTATGAATGAGCTTCAAGAATGGAAGAGGAGCGAATGTGAGAATCAAGTGCTGTTGGATCAAGCTTTTATGAAGATAGCAATTCAATTGGCAGAAGGAGCGAGTCATCAAACATCTCCTAATCCTACAGTGGGTGCTGTTATTGTGAAAAATGGGAGCATTGTTGGTCTAGGAGCCCATCTTCGGGCAGGTGAGTCTCACGCTGAAATTCATGCCTTACGAATGGCTGGGGAAAAGGCAGCGGGGGCGACTGTATACGTAACCTTGGAGCCATGCAGTCATTATGGGAAAACACCACCCTGCGTTCAAGCGCTACTAGATGCAGGAGTGGCACGGGTTGTCATTGCCATAGAAGACCCTAATCCACTGGTGGCAGGTAAAGGTGTAGCAGCTTTAAAACATGCTGGTATAGATGTGCAGGTCGGTGTATTCGAAAAGGAAGCCCGAGAATGCAATGAATCGTTTTTTCATTATATTCATACGAAAAGGCCGTTTGTTACGCTGAAGACGGCCAGTACATTAGATGGGAAGCTGGCTACAGCAACCGGCGATAGCAAATGGATAACGAGTGAATTGGCACGCAGGGAAGTTCATGCGGAACGGGCCAAGTCTGACGCAATTTTAGTGGGTATAAACACGGTGATAAAAGATGATCCCTTACTGACAGCCCGGTTGTATGAAAAGGGAAGACAGCCGATACGAGTCGTTCTTGATCAAACCCTTCGTATTCCAAAGACAGCTACGATTCTCAAAGATACTACATCGCCAGTTTGGATTTTTACCACAAGAAGAGCTTCTCAACAAAAAGTAGATTTCCTGCGTGCAAAAGGAATTCGAATCACGGTGCAACAAGAGGATCAAGTAACGATACCATTTGTCCTCCAAACCTTGGGAGAGGCAGAAATTGTATCGGTACTTGTAGAAGGTGGCAGCAAGATAAGCGGGGCGTTTTTAGAGGCACAAGCGATTCAAAAGGTAATAGCCTATGTCGCTTTTACACTTGTGGGTGGAGTGGAATCTCCAGTCGCCTACGGAGGAAACGGTATTCCTTTGATGAAAGATGCGATTCAACTCAGAGATGTAGCAGTAGAGAAGGTGAGTGAACAGGAAGTAAAGATAACGGGTTACCCACTTTGGACGGATCATGGCAATTCATAAGGAGTGAGGACGATCATGTTCACGGGGATAATTGAGGAAGTAGGTACGATCACTGGATTTTTAGCCAGTCAAAAGGCTGGCAGCCTGCATATTAACGCTAGGCTGGTTGTAGAGGGTAGTAAAATAGGTGATTCCATTGCAGTAAATGGAGTTTGTTTAACGGTTACCGAGTTTACCGCTAATGGCTTTGTAGTTGATGTTATGCCAGAGACGCTGAAGAGAACGAATCTGGGTGAGTTCCGGAATGGTGAGCTAGTAAATTTGGAGCGGGCGATGTCTATTGGCGACAGATTAGGTGGCCATCTGGTATTAGGGCATGTTGATGGGAAAGGAAGAATTTTATCGAAAAGGCAAAATGAAAATGCCATACTATTCGAAATAGAAGCGGGAGCAGATATCCAGCGTTATCTCATTCCCCAAGGCTCTATTACAGTAGATGGAATAAGCTTAACAGTGGTTGCCATCAAAGCCAACTCCTTTTCCGTCTCGGTCATTCCTCATACCGCAGCAGTTACTACGCTCGGAAAGAAACAGGTGGGGAAATGCGTAAATCTTGAAAATGATGTGATTGGTAAATATGTGGAAAGGCTACTAGCTTCTCAAGGAAGCTTACTCCATTCTTTGCATTCTGCTCGCAACAAGCAACATTCTGTAACAGAAAGCTTTTTACGTGACAATGGGTTTGTCTAATACCAATGGCTAGGAGGGAATCTACATGCTTCACACGATAGAAGAGGCGCTAGAGGAATTGCGTCAGGGGAAGCCCATTATTGTGGTCGATGACGAGAATCGGGAAAATGAAGGAGATTTTCTGTGCATGGCGGAGAAGGCAACACCTGAGATGATTAATTTCATGGTTACCCATGGAAGAGGGCTGGTTTGCGTTTCGATTGAGGATAAAAGAGCTCGTGAGCTACAGCTAAGACAGATGGTGGAAAATAATACAGATCATCATGGAACAGCTTTTACAGTGTCCATAGATGAAAGGGATACGCATACAGGGATATCGGCGCATGAGCGTTCACAAACGATCATGGCAATGCTTGACCCGCAAGCAGAAGCTGATCGTTTCCGGCGCCCTGGACATATTTTTCCATTGGTTGCCAAGGAGGGCGGAGTATTAAAGCGGGCAGGACATACAGAAGCGGCGGTAGATCTGGCAAGGCTTGCTGGTGGTTATCCTGCTGGGGTAATTTGCGAAATCATGCAAGAGGATGGAAGCATGGCACGTTTACCTGCTCTATTAGAAATAGCAAAGCGTTTAGATCTAAAAATTGTTTCGATCGAACAACTGATTCATTATCGTATGCAAAGCGAATCGCTGGTGAAGAAGGAGGCACAGACCATTCTGCCTACAGAATACGGAGATTTTCGCATCTTTGCCTACTCGAATACGTTGGATGGAAAGGAACATGTAGCTCTTGTTAAGGGAGATATTCGCCCTGATCAACCTGTCTTAGTGCGTGTGCATTCTGAATGCTTAACAGGCGATATATTTGGTTCTCTTCGTTGCGATTGCGGACCACAATTGCATGCTGCCCTGCAACAAATCGACGAGGTAGGAGCCGGAATTCTGCTATATATGAGACAGGAAGGGCGCGGAATTGGCTTAATAAACAAATTAAAAGCATATCAGCTACAGGAAGAAGGCTTAGATACTGTTGAAGCCAATGAACGGCTAGGCTTCCCCGCTGATTTACGTGAATATGGAATTGGTGCACAAATATTGCGTGATCTGGGGGCCAAGAAATTGCGTCTTTTAACCAATAATCCTAGAAAAATCGTGGCACTCAATGGATATGGTCTAAAAGTAACGGAACGAGTACCGCTTCAAATGAAAAGTCATCAGCATAATTACCATTACCTGCATACCAAGCAACAGAAACTAGGACATATGCTAACTATATTATAATGAAGAAATGAGGATGAATATGAAAATCTGGGAAGGCAAGCTCGTCGGTTCAGGATTGCGTATAGGAGTTGTTGCTGGTCGTTTTAACGAATTAATTGTCAGTAAACTAGTAAGTGGGGCTTTAGATACATTAAAACGGCATGGTGTGGAAGAAGCCCAAATTGAAATGGCATGGGTTCCTGGTGCCTTTGAGATTCCACTTATGGCGAAAAAAATGGCCGAAACAGCGCGTTTTGACGCGATTATTACATTAGGAGCAGTGATTCGCGGATCGACTCCTCATTTTGATTATGTTTGCAATGAATGTGCAAAAGGAGTAGCAGCTCTTTCTATGAGCAGTGGAGTACCTATTATTTTTGGTGTCCTGACGACTGATAATATTGAACAAGCTATTGAACGTGCTGGGACAAAGGCCGGAAATAAAGGATGTGAAGCGGCCGCTTCCGCTATTGAAATGGCGAATTTGGCACGTAGCTTTGAACAACCTTGCTAAATGGTATTAAAATGTGAGCTACCGATAGATTCGGTAGCTCTTTTCTACAAAAAATAGAACGTTGTAATTGTTAATGAAAGAATACGAATAAAGCAGATTTATGTTTGGAATTTTAATAATTTTAAATCCGTTTATGAACAGACTGAAGCTTTCTTACGAAAATCTATAAATGCTATTGAAATTGTAACTAAGTCAAGGGGCTTACAATCCGAAGATGCTTGATGGGTAGAACTTTTACGGGATGACTACAGTAATAGGCAGATAAGTGAAAGTAATCATCTAATAATGGCAAAAAAGTGAACAATAGTTCTTTAGTTGCTAATATTTAGATTTTTTGAGCTGGAAAGTATTTCAACACCAAGATCGACCAATTTTTCTGAACCCATAAATTTTATGAGTACTTTAGCGCGTTTTTTGTGTCGATCTACTTTTTTAATCTGTCCTTCCATTCCTTTTAAGGGACCCGAATTGACATAGACCTCTGAATTTTCTAAGTGAATTTTTGAATACGTAATGATGTCTGTATTGCCTAATAATCGTAAGAGCGGGGACATTTCTTCATCATCAATAGCTGAAAAATTCGTGATTGAAATATCCTTCTTAGCATGATTGCTACTTGTTAATTTTGAATATATGGGACCTATATTAACAAATTTGTATAGGTTAGGTATTTCTTTGATTTTGTAAAAAATACTTGAAGTCATATCCGTTTTAATTAAGACATAGCCAGGGAATAAAATTTTAATATTGTGAAAAATGGCTCCGTTCTTTTTCTCAGGAACTTTTCTCTTAGGTATGAGAGCATACAAAGTTTGTTCATCAAAATAATAGTTCAAATGATCTTTAACTATTTCTTCGCCGCCTGATCTTACGTAAAGAGCATACCATTTCAAAGTAATTATTCCTTTCAAAAAGTTTTTTTACGTACATCTTTCAGTAGTCAAAATGTCTGGGTGCTATGTAAAGATTTTTATTTATGTTGAATATAATTATAGGCTAGTTGAAAAGTAAATCAACCATAATTTTTCCAAACTTTTGTTAATTAATAACCATAAAATGTTATTCAATTCTATTGTATAAAATAACAAATTGACAATTATCGACATTCCACAGTATTATTTGTATAATACCACTAATTATAAAATTAAGAATTTTTTCTTGATCATATAGGCAAAGCATTTTCACTGTAACGACTATTCATTCTCTAGTGGAAACTAATCGTTGTTTCGGCACGTTAAGAGAAACTAGGGTACATACATGAAATGATAAGTAGTGTACATATTTGTAGACGATATGGAGAAGGTATGTCTACAAGCTCACATAACCTGCAAAATGTAACCGCAATCAGCCCAATTTACATACATAAAAAATGTAAGAGGGGAGTAATTCCTCTTTTTTGTTTTTAGATAAACAACTTTGAAAGGAGATATGCGGATCATATGAATGATACGTATCGTTTATACAAACTCAAAGTTGGTTTCAACTACAGTTATATCATCATGGATCAAGCTACGGGGAAGGCAGCAATTGTGGACCCTGCATGGGATTTGGAACGTATTACGACCATGCTTGCTGACCTCGGTGCAGAGGTAACGATGATACTGCTTACTCATTCACATTACGATCACGTTCATTTGGTAGAACCGTTAGTGAATCGGTATCAGCCAAAGGTATACATGTCTTCCAAAGAAATCGACTATTATCAGTATCATTCTCCTCATTTGCATTCCTTTGCCGATGAAGATGAGATTATGCTGGGAGAGACAAAAATCATTTGTCTTCTAACACCGGGACATACGGCAGGAGGTTCCTGTTTTCTCTTATCTGCTGCATTGTTAACAGGGGATACCATCTTCGTGGAAGGCTGTGGAATTTGCGATACGCCGGGAGGATGTCCAGATCAAATGTATGAAAGCGTACAAAAAATTCGAAATAGGGTCGACCCAAATGTTCGCGTATATCCGGGGCACTCGTATGGGAAAGAGCCAGGATATCCCTTGGGCTATCTTTTGAAAAATAATATTTATTTCCAAATCGAAAATAAAGAACAATTCATCAAGTTTCGGATGCGTAAAAATCAGAAAAATTTATTTGATTTTAAATAAAGGTACTGGCTGTATGAGAACGGAGGAGCGTGGATGGAAAAACCGATGATTACAGTCGTTTTTATAATAAATCAGCTACTTCAACGCTCGATCTTAGATACCCCCAGATATAACAAAATGAGGATGATAATTCACTCCCACAAGCTCTTGAGACCTGTCCTTTTCTGGCGGGTCTCTTTTTTTTTCAGATTTATTTGGCGGATTCACAAAATTTATTGCTCCAAACGAGCAAAAGAAAAACTAGGAATAGGAGAGGAGAGCAACCCTATCTTTTTTTCAAAAGAGAACTTGTGTCTTCATCGAGCTCCTTTTTTTATTGATGGTGTAACAATATCTGTTTTGCTGGATCAAATAAGTGATTAACAAACAGAAAGGATGTTATACGATGAAAAAACAAGCGCTTTTAGCGGTATGCACACTTACTCTATTGGTACAGACCGTACCATCTTTTTCTGGGGTGATATCATCCGTGTATGCAGCAGAGAATGCTTTACCGGCTACACAAATGAAACTACCATCCCTTACAGAACTAGACAAAAATGTGATTGAAACAATGAAGAAGGCCATGCAAGCTATAGCAGAAGGGGTTGAAATTGAATTAGACGAAATTGTTGGGCAAAATCCAAGCTCCTGGGTCGTTAAAGCCAAAGATAATCGAGGCAATATCCTTGTCGATAAAAAAACGGGCGAGGTAAAGCATGTGAATGTCAGATTTTCATTTGAAGAAGTGAAACCCAGCTTACAAGAATCCGTTATGAGAACATTAAAGGGGCTAGATGAAAAACGAACTTTTAAGATTACTAGCGTAGAAAGAACGAAATGGGAGAAGGAGAATGTCTGGTTGTTTCGATCAGATAATGATTCAGCTTCTGTCTTACTTGATGCACTAACAGAACAGGTAATTTCTGCTGGAGCCTCGTATAAGACTGAGCAAATTGATCCAAGCAAAGTAAAAATCGCCGAGAAAGCGATAAAAGAGCTGGCCAAAACTCAATCGGTTCAACTTCTACCAACTGCCAGAATCTATACAAGCCCGAAAGAAAGCATAGATAAAGTATGGTCATTTGGGGACAGACATCACGGTTACTCCGTATATGTAGGTGCTAAAACAGGTAAATTGGTGTCAGTATCCTCAAGCAAAGAGGTTGACTATGTCTCCGATGAGGAACGCCGAAAGGTATTTGCAAAACCTTTCTATACCAAAGAAAAAGCGATACTCGCTGCCAGTCCAATGGTAAAAAAGTGGTTTCAATTAGACCTCAAAGGCTACGATGTTTCCGTTCATGATGATGAGTATACTTTTACTAAAAAAGGGATGCCAACGATCAAGGCTAGCATCAATAAGAAAGGAACCTTTTGGACTTTTTCTATTAAACCGGAACAAGGGTTGATGAACTAAATTGATGATAGATTGTCCATCACTGATAGGGTTACTTCCTGTTAGAGAGAAGGATACAGTATCTACCCCGCCATGTAATTGTCTGTTCATTGCAAAAAACGTAAAAGCTTTTCGTGAAAGTAAGAAATTAAGTCTTGAAAGAGTTGCTGAACTAACTGGAGTAAGCAAAACGATGATCGGTCAAATCGAAAGAGGGGAATCGAGCCCTACGATTACAACTATCTGGAAAATCGCAAATGGATTAAAGATTTCCTTTACTTCACTCATAAATAATCCACAACCAGATACTCAAGTTGTTTTGAGAAATGAAATTAAAACATTATCTGAAGACAATGGAAAATATCGAGTCTTTCCCAATTTTTTGTTTGATGATGACAGACGCTTTGAAGTTTACTCAGTCGAGATAGAAAAGGGTGGTTTTCTAAGCTCTGATGCGCATATGGAGGGAACGGAAGAGTTTCTCACTATTTTTGAAGGGGAGCTAACCGTATGTGTAAATAACAATGAGTATACGATTAGCAGTGGTGATTCTATCAGATTTAAGGCAGATAGCCCCCATACCTATCATAATGCAGGAAGGACATTAACCCGATTGAGTATGATTTTGTATTATCCAACTTAATTCCTACTGTTAGGGGTATTTCATCATCTTTAGGCTAAACTTATATAAGTTTTATCTAAGCGGAATTTTTTAAATCACTTTGAATTTTCTGAAAGGCTTAACAAGGGACTTCTATACACAGAAGTCCCTAATTCTTCTTTAAATTCCCCATTATCCATTCACAATACCTAATAGAAAAAATTCTTTGAAGGAAGTATCTCTTCTAAGGATTTTTCTATTTTACTCCAAAATTCCCCAAATAACTTTCTCTCCATATGATTTTGAAGCAAAATTCTACGTTTTACTTCTAGGAGAATACTATTCCCTCCATATACGTATTAAAGGATTTCTGATTCTTTTCATTAAGCGCCTCAAATTGATAAATTAATTTATCGCAATTATATGTCAAATGCATACGATTTGGGGATTAGAGGTACTTTATGTTTTTTTGCCTCTTTACCTAGAATCTTATTTTGGAACCTTTATACATGAGCAACTCGACAACAAACTTAATCGTATTTCTAATTCTGTTACAACTGTCATGTTTTATACTGTTTTTGCCCTTTAAAAGAACTAATTGGAGAAATAGTCCAATCGGACATTATCTCTGTAGCATACGATTTAGTAACGTATGTTAAAAGGAGGAATTTCATTATGGGTAACCATGAAAAGTGCTGGCAATGTGGACATAAAAAATGCAGATGCAAGAAAAATAATAGCAAGTGCAAAGTAAAGAATAAGATCAAGATTAATGTACCAACCGGAGCACAAGGAGCAACAGGGGCAACGGGAGCAACAGGGGCAACAGGGGCAACAGGGGCAACAGGGGCAACGGGAGCAACAGGAGGAACAGGAGGAGCAGGAGCAACGGGAGCAACGGGAGCAACAGGGGCAACGGGAGCAACAGGGGCAACAGGGTCAACCGGAGCAAGCGGAGGTCTTTTAGGTTTCGCAAATATATTTGACACAACACAACAAACCTTACTATTAAATGATGCGGTCACTTTTAATACAAATGGAATCATCTCGCCTCCAGGTTTAGTTACCCATACTCCAGGCACTGCTCCCATCACGATAAATCAAACAGGTACTTATCTCATTACTTATGAGGTATTTCCACAGCAGGGCACTTCCGCATTTGCTTTATTCAATGGTCTAGTACAAATACCAGGCTCAAATTTTGGAGCTGGTTCAGGTAACCAAACTTATAGCGGGCAAGTGATCACCACTTTTACAGCAGGGGATGTTCTTACCTTGCGTAACATTGATGGGCGTACTGTATTACAGAATAGTGTATCAGGTGCAGGTCCTGCAGTTGTAAGTGCCTCTTTAGTAATTGAAAAAATTGCCTAACATACAAAATATTCAGTGATTAATCTGTTTGAAGGCTGTTGAAAAAATTCGATGGCCTCTTTTTTTTGTAATGGTTTGTGAAGTCCGGTGTTTTAAAAGAATAAAGGCAGCTTATTTTTTATGCGTGTCATACGCGGACACCAGCGTTGGAATCTCTACTCCACCGTCTGTATTTTTAATGAAAACGATCTCATCTATTGTGGTTTTCTTTTTGTAATTTTGCCTAACATCATAAATGATAAATCCATTTTTTCTTGAGAAAAATCACCATAATAGAAGAAAGCCCCACTAAAAAGCGGGGCTTTTCTCAACAATCTAAGACCTCTCTTGCAGGGACTCGTTTCTTCCTTGATCAAAAAGGAATTCGTTCTGAATGAATCACATAATGATGTTCCGCTGCCCAGGCTATGAGGCCATTCCAAAAATCTTCGCAGGCGACAATTATTTTGGACGGATCTGCTAAGTCTCCAGACATCACCAGTCTAGCTACCTCGTCAAATCCTGCCGGACGATTCGCGAGTTCCAATGATTCGGGCAAAACCATGGCCCCAGTCGAGTAGAGTTTTTGATTGTGCAACCCGATTACCATGGCACCGTATTGGGCAATTTGCATGGTTAAATAGGGCAGATAGCTAAGATGGCCGTTTAGACGTGCATTTCTAAGCTTCCCGATAAATTCATACATTTCTCCTACAAGAACTCCATTGACTGCCTGTGTAAAATCTTCCTTTGTTGGTGAATCTGCCGCATTTTTTAGCGTTGAAAAAAAGTCCTTAGGATCATACAGACTAAGCAGGGCAAAGAAGGGGCCATGTGTAAGTGGCCAATCTCCTTCCACAGTAGCGGCTGTTTTCAGAAGGACATTTGCACTGCATACATTCACTTCAGCTTTCCAAGGTCCCGCTGACCATTCATAACTAAATTCTACGTCTTCGCTGGATTCTTCTAATACACAAAACTTTTCAATGTCTGAAAAAGGGCCGTCTGTACCTCGGGAAACAGATCCATAGATTCCTATGGCCAGGACTTTATCTTTGTATACCTCATGTAACCTCGCGGCAATTTCTTGGCAGTTTTGAAGTCTTTCACTTCGAGAAATTTTTACAGGTCCATTCATGTTCATTCTCATACATCTCCCTTTGTAAATTTTTAGGTGAGGTTGATACGAATACATGAATGGAGGACCTCGGGATTAACGGGGGACAATTTTTGGATGCATAAGAACTCCTCCCCATACATTATGGGGGATTATACCCAATCAGACTCAATTTCCTGCATGGGACAATTGAAAAGGGAAATCTTTCCCTGCCCATTTCTTCCCTAGGTACCATCCCTCTTACTATATACATTACGATAGATAGAAGGTGTTATCCTTTCGAATTTCTTGAATGTTTTAATAAAATAGCTAGGCTCACTGAATCCTAATTCATTGCTGATTTGAGAAATGGAGAGATCGGTTGTCTCTAAAATTTGTTTAGCCCACTCTATCTTCAAGCGTGGAAAGAACACAGAAAAATTCTCCCCGGTTTCCTTGGTGAACAAACGACTGAAATAGCTAGGGCTAACATGGCAAATATCAGCCATATCCGCTAATGTAAAGTTTTCATTTTTATGAGCATAAATATAATCAAAGGCCGGTTGAAGAATGGTGTTGGTGGAAATTCTTTTATGGGTAGACATGTTTATGATCTGACTATCAATAAGCGTATTTTCCAGCTCTTTTTTTATGGTTTGGATATTGCGGTACGAGTGATCGGCAATAGCATTAATAACAGGTTTGTCCGATGTGAGCGCATGACGATACATATCAATAGTTGAATTTTTCGTGATGGCTTCTTCCACAATGTAATTGCATAAGTGATAAAGCATTTCAGAAATGGTTGTTATTTCATCATAGGACAAGACGGGAAGGGAGGCATAGTCTTGTTCCAAGCGAAGGAGCTTTTTATGGGTATCGACATTGGTTGGCCGGGTTACTATTTGTTCCAGCTCCAATGGATTATCACGTAATTTTACCTGCCCTGCCATAATAGCTCCCATATACTGATTGTTGACAATAATAGGGATGGCAATATCTATAATATGGAAATGGCACAGATAGATATACGGCCTATTCAGTCGCACAGCCTCTAATCCGCCTCTTGCATCGCATTTTTGGCAGTATTCGGACAATGCAGCGTCTTTTCGTATCGCCTGACAGAAGCTCTGGCATTGGCTGTGCTGCGTCACGGGTACACCCTTATAATCAGTTGTGATAATCGCCATTTTAGTGACTAGAGAGAGCGAGTCTTGCAGTTTCTGCCACTTTGTTAGATCTATAATTTTGTCCAATTTAACATGCAAGGTCATGAGATCTACTCTCCTTTCGTACCTTCGCATTATTATAGCATAATAGTCTGATGGCAGGACAAGATAATACCATTTTGGGACATGAAGGACAAGATAATACGATGAGAAAGCGCTTTATTTGGAGTGAATCGTTCGATGATCTTCGGACAAGGTAGCTCTATAATGGGGATATAATCGCACAGAGGAGGATTATTCAAATGAGAAAAGCGTTTATTAGCCCAACTAAGTATGTTCAAGGTGAAAATGAATTAGTCAATCTAGGGTATTTCATCAAGACATTTGGTGATTCTGCTCTTCTAATTGCTCATCAGGATGACATAAATCGTGTAAAAGATAAGCTTGAACATACCATGGCACAATTTGGCGTAACGATAATTGAGAGCGGTTTCAATGGAGAGTGTTCTCGTAATGAAGTTCATAGATTACAACAACTTGCGAAGGAACACGCTTGTTCCTGCACGATTGGATTGGGTGGAGGAAAAGCGATTGATACCGCGAAATGCGTAGCAGAGGGCGAGGCGTTAATTATCGTTCCGACCATTGCCGCGACGGACGCTCCAACAAGCCATTCTGCTGTCCTTTATACACCAGAAGGGGAATTTGATGACTATGCCTACTTTAAACAAAGTCCAAGCGTAGTGCTGATCGATACAACTGTTATTGCCCATGCACCTACGCGTTTTCTTGTCTCGGGCATGGGAGATGCGCTTTCTACTTACTTTGAAGCTAGAGCAACTTCTAACTCTTATTCCAATGTGAATGCAGGAATTCCTTGTGGAGCAATATCTGGAGTAAGTCAGCCAGCCAAAGGAACAAAAGCTGCTCTTGCCCTTGCAAAGCTCTGCTATGAAACACTGCTGGAAGATGGACTTAAAGCTAAAATCTCTTGTGATTCTAATATTGTTACTCCTGCGCTTGAAAACATAATTGAAACCAACATTCTTTTATCAGGTCTAGGATTTGAAAGCGGAGGTCTGGCAGCGGCACATGCCATTCATAATGGGTTAACCGCATTGGAAGGAACCCATTCGTATTATCATGGTGAAAAGGTCGCATTTTCAACACTTGTTCAATTGGTGCTTGAAAATACAGATAGAAAAGAAATAAACGAGGTATTGAATTTCTGCGTAAGTGTAGGACTTCCGGTGTGTCTTTCTGATATCGGTGTAACGAGTGTCACCAGAGCCGAGCTGATGAATGTCGCAAAGAAAGCTTGTATACTAGAAGAGTCTATTCATTCTATGCCTTTTCCTGTGAGTGAAGAAGATGTAGTAGCCGCCATTATGGTAGCGGATCAAATCGGGCAGGAATTTAAGAAAAAGGGTGAGTAATGTGAAGAAAATCATGAACAAGCCGGAAACGCTGGTAAGAGAAATGTGTGGTGGAATGGTACTTGCACATCCGGATTTAGAATTTATAAGTAAACATAAGATAATGAAGAAAAGAGAAATCAATACAGATAAGGTTACGCTTATTAGCGGTGGAGGAAGCGGGCACGAGCCTGCACATGCAGGATTTGTTGGGAGCGGAATGTTAGATGTTGCTGTCTGTGGAGATGTATTTGCTTCGCCATCTCAGATTCAGGTCTATCAAGCGATCAAAGCCTCTGCTAGTAAGAAAGGTACGTTGCTGATCATTAAAAATTACAGCGGAGATATCATGAATTTTAAAAATGCGGCACATCTTGCAGCCGAAGACGGGTTGCTAGTCGATTATGTCAAAGTTGATGATGATATCGCAGTGGAAGACAGTCTGTACACTGTTGGAAGAAGGGGCGTTGCCGGAACCGTATTGGTTCATAAAATTGCCGGAGCAGCAGCAGAAGAAGGAAAGGAATTAAGTGAAGTAAAGGAAATTGCTCAAAAGGCTATAGATCGCACCAGAAGCATTGGCTTTGCACTTACATCTTGTACAGTTCCTGCTAAAGGGACACCTACCTTCGAATTGAGTGAGGATGAGATTGAGTACGGTGTAGGCATCCACGGAGAGCCAGGAATTCGCAGAGAAAAGCTTGTATCTGCTAATGAATTAGCCAAGAAAATGGTAGCAGATTTATTCCGAGATATGAACATCAAAGACAATTCACAACAAGAAATTGGCGTATTGATTAATGGATTCGGCGGATCGCCATTACAGGAATTGTATTTGCTGGCAAATGCAGTTGTTCGTGAAATCAATAAGAGCAACGTATCGATCTTTAAGGTATTCGTTGGCAACTATATGACAAGCATAGATATGGCAGGTGCTTCGGTGTCGTTCATCTCACTAGACGATCAACTTAAGCGTTATTTAGAGGCAAGCTGCGATACCCCAGCACTACAAATTAACCAGCCATTTAGCCCGTTGCGTGCAGACGAAGTAGTATTGGAGTCGCAACAACTGAATCACACCGTTTCCTATCAGTGTGAGACGGATAAGCAATATGCAAAGATTGAGAACAATGTATTCTCGCTACACAACCTAATATATTTGATTGACAAAATGAGTGAGGTCATTATCGAAAATGAGGTTGCTTTCTGCGAGCTAGATTCTCATGCAGGCGATGGTGACTTCGGCATGAGCGTGGCGAAAGGCTTCAAGCAATTGAAAAATGAGTGGCAGGAAATTACCCAACATCATGTCAGCGATATAGGAGATTTTCTGAATGCCTGCTCCTTGGTCATTATGGAGCATTGTGGCGGGGCTTCTGGGCCGATTTGGGGATCAGCCTTCCGAGCCGCAAGTAAATTTGCCAAAGACAAGACCGAATTATCCGTTTCGGAGTTCGCTGGCATGATGAAGGCTGTTGTCAAAGGCATTCAGGATACGGGTGAAAGGTCCTTTGGAAGAGGAGCAGTGGTCGGCGATAAGACCTTGATTGATGCGCTTGTACCTTTTTCCGATTCCTGGGAGCAAAGTGCTAAAGAGGGCGATGATAGTAAGACAGCAGCTACCAAAGCGGCAGAAGCTGCAGTACTCGGAGCTAAGAAGACCGAGTCCATTGTCGCTAGAATGGGCCGAGCAGGAACAGTCGGTGAAAGAAGTCTCGGATATCCAGATGCAGGAGCTTTTGCATTGGGAGTTATTTTCACACAGCTAGCTCAAGCTCTAGAGTAAACGGATTAAAGCAACTCCCTAAATGTAAGATAGGGCTGTCCCTGAGTCGTGAGTGATGACAAAGGGCAGCCCTATTATTGTTACTCGTAATCATGTAACTCTTTGACTCCTCTTTTCATTCTTTGAATAAAATCATTCAAATTCTTCCGATTGCATTACGTAATTTAATTAGTAATTCAGTTAGTAATTCAATAAAGGCTCTTCCGCGTATTTATCCCCTCTAATTCCAACCCACTAGCGTTCACCTTCCGCTTTTTATAAGGATCATCCTAAAATATATCGCATTTTTTGCTTGTAAGTTAGGTCAATAACATTTCAGGGTACCAACATAGCAGGATAGTTCAAGATTATTTGCAGTAGACTATCACAAATAGTGGTAAAGTGGAGAGAGGATGCAGTTCTAAATTGTAAGCTCCATTACACGAATGAGGGGCCACGAGGTTAGGCCAAGCTTTATCAATCTATGACAACAGAGCTTCTCAAAATAATGTATAGATGTCGGAGTATGATATAAATAGGAGATAAGATTACCCATAATTTCTTCATGTAAGAGAGAAAAGGAGAGAAAAATGAAAAGCATATTGTTCAAGTATATGTCTAAATTTACATCTCTTAGTGAAGAGGAACAAAAGGCTATCGCTGAAGATATCCTAATTGAGAAATATAAAAAGGGAACAGTGCTCCTTAGACAAGGGAATGTCCCCACAAAATGTTATTTCGTATTACGGGGATGTGTAAGGCAATATACTGATCACTTTAGGAATGCTGTCTGATTGGAGGGCCACAAAGCCAACCATCAACAGGTGCCCGCCAAAAACAGTCAAACCAATAGACCAAATAGATTCGAATGTTTCAAGAAATAGCATCAAAAGTGACTGAATTTGCTCGATTTTAAAAGAGGATAAATAATTTGGATATCTTGAGAGTAGTAGCACAAATACCAAGTTTAGTATGGCAATTCCCAATATTGTCGAATAGATTAGACGGAAGCATGCACCGGGTAATGAAAGGTTTTTATGAATGGGCGAATGGGCTTCAGGAAAATATACAGGGCCCATGCTACTATAGTGTCACTTATCAGGATGATGACCCACCCAAAAATTTCGGCTTTGAATAGGCTATTTGCTGACATGATGATATGAAATGTGGCGCTGGCATCGCCCTTTATCACAAGTCTTTCATGGACAAAACCATAGGAAAAAAATGCAGCAAGTGCCATGATGATAATTGATGTGCCAGCAGTTATGGCGGCTTTTCGCTCTCTTAATAACGCTTTTACTGGGGTAACCGTAAGATAGCCTCCTATATGACAATGTTTATTTTTATGTTAATAGGAGGAGCTTGACTGGTCATTGACGTAAATCAAGAGACCATACTTATTTGTTCGTTTTCAAATTTTTTACTATTGGATAAGGAGCAGGAGCATAAACAATGATAGATGTCGATAAATTAGCCGAGATATTTGCTAGTGGTTCCTATGATATAGAAGGTGCCTATCGGTTAGTCATCCAGCCGAAAAGTATATTACGCGAATTTAGAACCGAAAGGCATGGATTTCTTTTTACCATTCGTGGAGAAGCTAGAATGTGCGTGAATGAAACTGTCTACGAATTACATCCAGGAACAGTATTACATGCGGCTCCAGGCATGCAACTGGACTCGCAGGTTTTAGGCCAATCTGAGTACGAGTATTATTTGCTTTTTTATAGATTGGAGAAGCTAGGTGATGAAAATAGCGGTCATGTATGCGACTCTCACTTCAAGCTGGAACCGGGAGCAAATCCGAGAGTGATAGAATTGCTGATCATGATGCATCAGAATGCCTATACACTGGCGGGATTGAGAAACTTCGTGTCAAGGAATTATTCTTAAGCATCATGCATCAAGTTCTGGTAGGTTGCAAGCATCGAGAAAGTGGCTGTTCACCGAGTAAAAGGGTGATAGAAGAAGCCATTGCATACATTAACAGACATTATATGAATCCGCTGACACTCGACGAATTGGCTGAGTTGCATGGGATGAGTCCCAAACGCTTCTCCTACTACTTTCACAAATATACTGGGTTCCGTCCGAGAGAAAATATTGCTATTAAAGCCAGACGTTATTTTAGGTTCATCCAAGTTCCAAAAAGAAGCAGTGGAGAAATTGCAAAAAATCGCTCCCACTATTTTGGTATCGCATATTGCTACAGACTGGAAATCTAATTTGAAGCTAATGGCAGAATTAACAGGAAAGCAAACAGAGGCAGACAAGATTCTATCTCAATATGAAACAGATACACAAGCAGTAAAAGCATTGTTGAAAGAAAAGCTTCAAGGCAAAAAAGTAGCCGCTGTTCGCATTCGTGGGTCACAAGCTTTCGTTTACCCGAGAGATGTTTACTTTAACCCTGTCTTATACGACGAAATTGGTTTGGAGGTTCCGCAACAGATAAACATGGCGAAAACGCAAGAAGCGATCTCTATCGAGCAGCTGGCGGAAATGAACCCGGATTATTTATTTGTGCAATTCTCTACGAGTGAAACGCAAGAAGCGAAACATGCATTTGAAGACTTGAAAAAGAATCCCGTCATACAAAACCTGAATGCCTTTCAACAAGATCACGTATATGTTAACGTGGTTGATCCGCTTATGGAAGGAGGTCCCGCTTATAGTCGAATCAGGTTTCTAGAAAGTGTGCAAAAGCATCTAGATAAATAATGGAAAGGAGAAAAATTGCAGCAAATGGATCTGATGATCATGAAAGGGACGATTTCATTTGCGATTGTTGGATGGTGCTTGCTTTTGTTGTCCCTCGTGGACATCGATCAAAGAGGCATGGCTGGAATCCATACATCATTAAAGATTAAAAAAGAGGTGTTTCACTTAAAGAAACCACTTCCTTATCAGAGTGATTGACTTTAGATACTGATGTGTATGTTGTGGTTAAATTGTATTTTTTGTTTAAAGATAGTTCGATGAACCGTATCATAAGTAACGGATAAGTTGTTGAACTAACGGGTTCGATAGGTAAATAAAAAGAGGCAGTCAGAAAAATGTTTTTTCGTTCCTGACTGCTTCTTTCATTTTGAAATCAAAGTTCATATGCGATTTACATGTAGCTCTTACCATTTGTAATAAAGAACGACAGAACCACACTATTTTGTGTTTTTTATTGGTTTTATTTATTTTGAAAAAATAGAATTAATAGGTAGATAGTCTGTCGCTGGGAGTAGAATCAGAAACTGGCTAGAATTACAAAAAAATACGTTTTTTATCGTATTTTAAGTCAAATGACAATACAAAAAATCAAGCACTTGAGCAAACGCACGCTGGACGTTTTCTTTCTCTGGTTGTCGATCAAATAAGTGGTCTTCACCAGGGAGGGTAAGGAGTGTATGCTCGATTCCAGCGCCTTTTAACCGTTCGGCCATAGATATAGATTCCTCGCAAGGAACATCATGATCTGTTTCCCCATGTAGGAGCATAATAGGAGGGAGCGAGGGATTTACGTACTCAATCGGACAAAGTAGTCTCAGCTCTTCCTGATTTCGTATTGGGTCCAGTCCTGTTGTTTCCCGAATCCAGCTACCTTGCTGTCGATAATATAAATAAAGACCGAATCTTTGCTGGATGGAGCTTTCTGTAAGTACTTCTTTCGTAATTAATTGATCGGCTAACTTCTTGGGGACAAGCGTTTTCTGTAAGTAAAAGGGACTCGGCTCTGACGCCCAATTCCCCCGAATATCCCCATACCCGTAAAAAGAGATGATTGCTTTTACATACGACTCTTTAGAGCCTGCAAGTAAAGCGAGATAACCTCCCGCAGAAGAGCCTATTACAGCAATCGCTGATGGCTCGATGCCAAGCATGCCCGGGGCTTGGTCACGAACCCATCGTAGAGCATCTTGAACATCTTCGGCTATAGCAGGCAGCTTGGTTTCGGGAGCCAATCGATAATCGATAGAGAAAACATGGAATCCAGCCTGATTATATTGCGTGATGTGTTCCGGCAAAATATCTTTTCTCGATCCAAAAATAAATCCGCCACCATGGATATAGACAATAACAGGGGCATTCGTTTTGCTAGCGCTATAAAAATCCCCGAGCAAATGAATCCCGTTAACCGTTTTATAACAAATTGTTCTCACTTTATTTCTCCTTTTTAAGTCTGTCTTTTCTGTTACGATGTATCTTAACGAAGACTTCTAGTGATAGTATTGGTATGCTTATAGTACTGTCTTCTGTCATCAGACTCAATAGCTGGCATGAGAACACATAAGAAAATGGAGCCTTTTCTCTATATAAAGACAGCTAAGATTATTCGAATGAAGGGGTTGGAGTTAAGGATATGGAGTTCAGGGTAGAGCATATACTGAGAATGCAGAGATTACAGGATGCGAAGGTATTAGGTGGCGAGAATGGGCTTTCCAATGTGATTAAAGGGATCACCATAATGGAAGCACCCGATATTGCAGATTGGCTGAAGGGTGGCGAGATGCTGCTGACTAGCTTATATCCGATCCGTAATTATACAGAGGACGAGCAACGAGAATTTGTCTTACGTCTTGCTGAAAAGAAAGTCAGTGCTTTGATGATCAAAAACCACCGATTCGTCCAAAAAATCCCGGATGCGATCGTGGAGGCGGGTGAACAGGTAGCTTTGCCTATTATCCAGATTCCTCAAGACATTCCTTATGTGGACGTGCTTTATCCAGTTATGGAAGAGCTGTTTAATAATCAGGTGATGAAGCTTAAATACTTTATCGAAGTCCATGACCGCTTCACGGCGCTTTCCCTAACGGATGCCGGTCTGGAATCCATTATTACTACATTAGGTGAATTGATTGGAAACCCTGTCGCCATTTATGACCGGAATTTTGTTTGTATGACGGCTACATCCTCATACACGATGCCTATCGAACAACGGGACAGTTTAGTAGAACGTGAGAAAGAAGTTGAAACCAAATTCCCTTATTACTGGTTGACGGCGCAGATTTTAGAAGGTGAATCGCAGCCTCAATTTGTCGAGCAGGTAGTCGTACCCATTCGGACGATCAATCATATTAAAGTGCATCTAGTCATCACGGAAGCCCAAAAGCGGCTGGAAGAGCTAGATTTTATTGCGATGGAAAATGCTGCTACTGCCCTATCTCTTGAGCTAGTCAAGCAATTTGCCGTAGCAGAAGTGGAGCGGGAATTTAAAAATGACATTATTGACGATCTTTTAGCGGGTAAAAGCCAAATGCTAGAGACGGTTTATCATCGAGCTAATTTGATCGGTTGGGATTTAGATCGTTCCTATGCTGTGCTTTTATTTCATGTAAAAGAAGAGTTTACGTCATTGAGCCAAAATGAAATGGATAAGCTGCGAAGCACACGGAGCTTGCAAACAAAAACCTTCAGCGATTTACATGAAGCTGTGCGCTCTCATTTTGTGAATGGTATTTTTCGAAGACGAGGAGATACAATTATCCTGCTCTTGCCAGTTAACGAGCAGGAAGGAAAGGGGAAAAGCTGGCTATCTGCTGTGAAGGAGAGGGCACGTGAGATTCAAGATAAGATCCGTGCTAAAGCCAAAGACATTGTTGTACAGGTCGGCATCGGTAATGTAGCAGAAACGGTAATGGATATTTCTCGAAGTTATCAAGAGGCACAGGATGCATTGGATTTAGGTGAAAAGCTCTATGGAAAAGAATCGATTACCGCCTTTGCCGAGCTTGGACTGTTCCGTTTGCTCTGTCAATTTCCAGACCCTGCTGTCCTAACTTCCTTCATACCTCCTTCTTTAAATAGATTGGTTGAAAGTAAGAGTGCTATTAAAAATGATCTTCTGCATACGCTTGAGGTATTTTTAGAGCATAACCAAAATGCTGCAAAAGCAGCCCATGATTTATTTGTCCATTATAAAACGGTCATGTATAGACTAGAACGGATTAGAGAAATAACGAGCATGGATTTTGAGGACTCGGAGGAGATGCTAGGAGTCCGGGTAGGCCTTAAGATTCTAAATCTGGTAAAAACTGAAAAATAAAATAACAAAAGCAAGATAAACGGGCCTATGCCCGTCTTTTTTTTACCCAAGATGGATAAATACCTAGCTTGACTTTTATCCACTCCTGTTAATGACTCTATGATAGTAAGCGCTTACAATGGGAGTGCAAGTTAGGAAAACGTCATACGAATCAATTCATCTTCAGAGAAAGGAACAGTGAGTATGGGAGAGTTAAGTAAAGAGATTGTACAGCATTTAGAGTGGCTGGGCCATTTTGGAAAAGAACCTGAAGGGGGCATTTCCCGATTTCTCTACTCGAAAGAGTGGTTAGAAGCTCAAAAAGCTTTAGAAGATTGGATGAATAAAGAAGGCTTTGACTTCCATTTTGACGAGGTAGGTAATCTATTTGGAGGTCTACGAGGAACAAAGTATCAGGATGAAACTATTTTAACCGGTTCTCATGTGGATACGGTAGGCAATGGTGGATTCTACGATGGCCAATACGGTATTATCGCAGGATTGCTTGCGATTAAATACCTAAAGGAAAAATACGGAAATCCACTGCGTAATCTACAAGTGGTATCCATGGCTGAGGAAGAAGGTAGTCGTTTCCCTTATGCATTCTGGGGTTCCAAAAATATCGTCTGCACAGCCAAGCGCGAAGAAGTAGAAAACATAGCAGACTTTGATGGCATAGCCTTTGTGGATGCGATGAGAGAATGCGGCTTTGGTTTTCGGAAAGAATCCACTGAGATTCGTAAAGATCTGAAAACATTTGTAGAAATCCATATCGAGCAAGGCAGTGTTCTGGAAAATGAGAAAAAATCTGTAGGCGTAGTCCATAGTATTGTTGGCCAACGCAGATTTACCGTAGAAGTGACAGGGGAAGCTAACCATGCTGGTACGACCCCGATGGGTTATCGCAAGGATACTGTTCATGCCGCTAGTACCATGATCTGTGACGTGATGAACAGAACGAAAAAGCACGGAGATCCATTAGTAGCAACGGTAGGCAAAATTGAAGTTAAACCAAACGTGGTTAACGTGGTTCCGGGCTATACCCTATTTACAATGGACATTCGCCATACTGAGAAAGAAGCGCTTGTTCAATTTACGGAAGAAATTATGGCTTCTATGAATGCCATTGCAGAAGAAATGGGCGTAGGCTTGAAGGTTGATATGTGGATGGATGCTGACCCAGTTCCTATGGATAAACGTGTAGTTGAAGTAATCGAAAAACAGTGTAAGGAAAAAGGTTTGAATTATAAGCTAATGCACAGCGGAGCAGGACATGATGCTCAAATTCTAGCGCCGTTTGTTCCATCAGCAATGATTTTTGTACCAAGTAGAAAGGGAATTAGCCACAACCCGGCTGAGTATACTGAGCCTCATGATTTAGCCGAGGGCGTAAAAGCTCTGATCGGTACACTTTATGAGCTAGCCTATAAAGAATAGGCGACATCTTGGCGTATTGTTTGCCCATAACCTCATCGTAAGGAGCAGAAAAGAGATGAACGAACATACACCAGCAGCTAAACAAGGTGGTCTTGAGTATTGGAAAAAGGTCGTCATTCTGTTTTGTCTTGGGTGGACTGTCATCTGGATTTACAGAACTGTACTGAACCCGATTTTACCAGAAATTAAAGTGCAGCTTGGTGTGGAATCAGATGCTAGCATGGGTCTAATCTCCAGTGTGTTTTTTCTGGCGTATACCTCTATGCAGATTCCATCCGGCTTTCTCGCTGATAAATTTGGAAGAAAAATAATGCTGATCCCGGGCTTCTTAATCTTTGCTTTTGGAGCCTTTACAGTAGGGATTGCACCATCTTTGGCTTTCCTGTTAGTGGGAAGCTTCCTAGCAGGACTTGGACAAGGTACTTATTATGGGCCAGCTTATTCAATCTCATCCTCCGCAATCCCAAATGAGAAGCGAGGCTTTTCCACTGCCATTATTAACAGCGGCTCGGCGCTCGGAATGGCCCTAGGATACATCGGTTCCTCTTACATGGTAAAGGGACTCGGCTGGGACTGGAGACCTCTCATTTATGTTACAGGTGCTTTAATTATTATTGTTGTTATTGCCTTTGCTAAAGTGATTAAGGAAAAACCAGCAGAAAAAGCTGTTGAAGGAACAAAGGAAAAAGATCCGAATGATAAAGCAACAATGAAAACGCTTTTTGGCGATATTCGCATGGTTTCTGCTTATGTCATTTACTTTTCCGTGTGTTACGGGTATTACATGATTGTAACCTGGCTTCCTAGTTACCTGCAAATGGAAAGAGGCTTTCAAGGTGCTGCTATCGGCTTTGCTTCTGCTTTGGTTGCCTTTGCTTCAGTACCAGGGGCCCTATTGTTCAGCCGTTTGTCTGACAAGTTCAAGCATAAAAAGATAATGGTTGTTATTTTGCTACAAATTATAGCCGCAGTTACCTTGTATCTAACGGTGGCGGTGCAAAACAACGAATTACTGATTTTGTTCCTAATCATGTATGGATTCTTCGGTAAACTAGCCGTAGATCCAATTATGATCTCTTACGTGGCAGATATTGCTCCGAAACAAGGATATAGCACAACGTTTGGTGTGTTTAACTTTTTTGGAATGATGTCATCTGTAGTTGCTCCGTTTGTAACCGGTTTAATTTCAGACGCTACAGGAAGCAAAATCTTGGGCTTTTACCTCGCAATCGGTATTATTATAGTATGTACCGCATTCCTGTTCTTTGTGAATGTAAAATCCTCACGCAGGAAAAAGGTAGAAGCCAACGAACAAGACTTCAAATTTAGCAAATGATTTCGTTAGTCTTGTACTGACGGAATCATTACCCAAAAAAATAGAGAATTGGAGAGAAATGACAATGGGTTATCCAACTGACTTACTATCCAGCCGTTCCATCATTAAACATGGCAAGTATGCTTTGATTGCTCCGGAGGGCTTGGTTAATAACGTGGTTCCGGGTTTTGACAACTGCTCGATTTCTATTTTGGCAACTCCGAAGCTTGGAGCAAGCTTTGTCGATTATGTGGTTACGATGCATAAGGGTGGCAAAAATACAGATGGCTTTGGTGGACAAGACCTTGTCGAAACCTTCGTATATGTTCTTGAAGGTGAAGTAAAGGCATCTGCTGATGAACAGGCTTACACATTGACAAGTGGCGGATACCTATACTGCCCACCAGGAACAACCATGTATTTGGAAAACCTAAAGGATGGTGACAGCAAGCTATTCTTGTACAAGCAGAAACATAAACCGTTAAAAGATTTGAAACCATGGGTCGTTTCCGGTAACTCAAATGATATCCCGGAAGAAGATTATGATGGCATGACTGATATGCGAATTCAGGATCTTCTACCAAAAGAAATAGCTTTTGATATGAATTTCCACATTTTGACCTTTGATCCGGGTGCATGCCATCCATTCATCGAAACGCACGTTCAGGAGCACGGAGCATACTTACTCTCTGGTGAAGGAGTGTACAACCTCGATAACGAGTGGATTCCTGTGAAAAAAGGCGATTATATCTTTATGGGTCCATATGTGCAGCAGGCTTGCTACGCTGTCGGTCGAGAGAAGCTTGCTTATGTTTACTCGAAAGACTGCAACCGAGACGCGGATCTCTAAGAGAAGTGCCTCAGCAGACGAGGAAGATGGTAAAAGGTGACTGCTTTTTACCATTCTCCTTGTTATAGCTAAGGAGCAATCACAGTATTGCTGAAATCCAATGTAATAGAGGTGTCGGAATTGAGAGTATCCAGACAAGAGTTAAAAGATCTGATTACCAATAAACTGCACAAAGCAGGTTTGACCCAAGAGCATGCAGAAGGTGTGGCGGAGGTTCTGGTCCATGCCGACATAAGAGGCATTCATTCCCATGGAGCCATGCGTGTAGAATACTATGCAGAACGGATTGCAAAAGGCGGACTAAATACTGATCCTTCGTTTACATTTGAAAAAACAGGCTCTAGCACAGCGGTATTTGACGGGGATAATGGAGTAGGTCATGTAGCCGCTAAGCAGGCGATGGACGAAGCTATCAAGATGGCCAAAGAAAACGGGGTAGCTGTTGTTGGCGTCAGAAGAATTGGACATAGCGGAGCTCTTTCTTATTTTGTACGTCAGGCTGCAAAATCAGGGATGATTGGTATTTCTCTGTGCCAATCTGATCCGATGGTCGTTCCTTTCGGAGGTTCTGAGCCGTACTACGGTACCAATCCAATTGCTTTTGCTGCCCCTAGCAATGATAAGCGCATCATGACACTGGACATGGCGACAACCGTACAGGCTTGGGGAAAAATTCTTCATGCTCGATCTAAACAGGAATCCATCCCGGAAACTTGGGCGGTGGATAAAGAAGGGCATCCAACCACAGATCCTTTCAAGGTAAATGCTCTGCTTCCGATCGCGGGTCCTAAGGGCTATGGCTTGATGATGATGGTGGACGTGCTTTCAGGTATTCTGCTTAATCTTCCATTTGGGAATAAAGTTTCCTCCATGTACCATGATTTGACTGAGTATAGGAACCTTGGTCAGCTTCATCTTGTAATTAATCCAGCTTTCTTTACAGATGCAGATATGTTTAAACAACATATTTCTGCTACAATGGACGACCTGAATCAAATTAAGCCGGCACCCGGTTTTAAACAGGTGCTTTTCCCAGGTCAAAACAACGACATGATTCAGGAAGAATACGAAAAAAATGGCATTGAAATTGTCGATGATGTCTATGAATACCTAGTATCGGATATCGTCCATCGAAATGCCTATGATCATAAAGACCCCTTTGCTAAATAAAATAGGCGGTTGTAGTGTGAAAGGGAAGGTGGCATAAATGAGAGTAAGCAAACAAGAGCTAAAGGAGTTAATCACTCGCAAACTCCATAAAGCCGGATTGACAGAAGAGCATGCAGAAGGAGTAGCTGACGTTCTGGTTCATGCGGATGCAAGGGGTGTTCATTCTCATGGTGCCATGCGTGTAGAATACTACGCCGAACGGATTGCTAAGGGTGGTACCAATGCGTATCCTGCGTTTACCTTTGAAAAAACGGGTCCTTGCACTGCTATTTTTGATGGTGACAATGGGGCAGGGCATGTAGCGGCTAAGGTAGCAATGGATGAAGCTATCGCAATGGCCAAAGAGAACGGTCTTGCAGTTGTAGGTGTTCGCAGAATCGGCCATAGTGGAGCCCTCTCTTACTTTGTTCAGCAGGCAGCAAAAGAGAAGATGATTGGAATCTCTTTGTGCCAATCTGATCCGATGGTTGTACCATTTGGGGGCTCAGAGCCGTATTATGGTACAAATCCAATCGCCTTTGCTGCACCTGGGGATGGGGACGACATGATTACTTTCGATATGGCGACAACCGTACAGGCTTGGGGAAAAATCTTACATGCGAGATCAAAAAATGAAACCATTCCAGATACATGGGCGGTAGATAAACAGGGTCATCCAACCACAGATCCATTCCAGGTGAACGCTTTGGTACCAATCGCTGGACCTAAAGGATACGGATTAATGATGATGGTAGATGTACTTTCCGGTATTTTACTCGGATTGCCGTTTGGAAATAAAGTGTCATCGATGTATCATGACCTGACAGAATACCGGAATCTGGGACAGCTTCATATCGTAATTAATCCAGCTTATTTTACAAGCATGTCTGGGTTTTTACAAAATATTACCAATACAATGCAGGATTTGAATCAAATAAAACCAGCTCCTGGGTTTAAAGAAGTATCTTATCCGGGACAGCGTAGTAAAATTCGCGAGGAAGAGAGCGAGAGCAACGGGATCGAAATCGTGGATGATGTGTATGACTATTTAGTGTCGGACGTTGTTCATAAAAACCAATACGACAAGAAAGATCCTTTTGCAAAGTAAGTTCATAGCTAGCCTAGAAAGAGATGTCATCCTATAGCAGCATCCCTATTCTTTAATCAATTGACGCTGTGATGCTTTAATGAATAAATCAACTTATCTGACGGAAGAGGTGCTCGTACTAATGCTACATTCCATCATTAAAGAAAATTCCTATCAAGATTCGGTTAATCTCATGCTCCTAACAAACAAGATTTCCACGATGGATGGAGTCAAACAAGCCTCCATTATGATGGGAACACCTGCGAATAAAGAGATTTTCCAAAATACGGGTATGTTTACCGATGAGCTAGAAAAAGCAGGACCGAACGATATGTGCATCGTGATTGATACAGACGATGAAGACAAAGTAGCTCAGGTGCTGACCACCATTGAAGAGGAGCTGAAAAACCAAGCTATCAGCAGTAGCAAACAGGAATTCGAATCCGTTCGAACTTGGGATAAAGCGATGCAGGCTCTGCCTAAGGCTAATCTTGCTCTGATCTCTGTACCTGGTCAATATGCAGCCGAAGAAGCAGAAAAAGCACTTGATCGCGGTCTACATGCTTTTATCTTTAGTGATAACGTTACGATTGAGGATGAACTACGACTCAAACAAAAAGCCCATGAAAAAGGCTTACTGGTTATGGGGCCTGACTGCGGAACAGGGATTTTATCCGGTGTTCCGGTAGCTTTCGCTAACGTGGTAAAAGAAGGCAACATTGGTGTCGTGGGAGCATCAGGTACTGGTATTCAGGAAGTTACCACTCTGATTGACCGTTTGGGTGGAGGCGTAAGCCATGCAATCGGAACAGGTGGTCGAGACCTTTCTGAAACGATCGGTGCAATTACAATGTTAGATGCCATTGCAGGACTTGAGAAGCATCAAGCTACCGAGGTAATCGTAGTTATTTCAAAACCTCCTGCAAAAGAAGTTCGTAACCAGGTGGTTCAGCTTTTACAGCGCATTTCAAAACCAGTAGTTGCTATTTTTGTAGGTGAAGAGCCTGAAGCACATGAAGGTAGCGTATATTATGCCTACACATTGGAAGAGACTGCCATGATTGCCGTGGATCTGTCTAAAGGAAAAGAAATCAAGGCCAACTACAATATGCTAAGTACAGAGGCTCCGAAAATTGAGTTGAAACCAGAACAAACCGCCATTAAAGGTCTGTACTCAGGTGGTACGCTTGCTTATGAAACCGCTATCCTGATGTCGAAAGGACTTGAATTAGGACAACTCATTCATGAAGACGGCTATATGCTAAAAGCCAAAGGACATGAGGTAATCGACTTAGGGGATGACAAGTATACACAAGGCAAACCTCATCCAATGATTGATCCGGAGACAAGAATCCATTACATTGAGCAGGCAGCTTTGGATGAATCCACAGCGATCATTTTACTAGATATTGTTTTAGGTTACGGTGCCCATGATGATATGGCTAGCGCATTGTTGCCTGTCATAGAGAAAGCTCAACGTAATGCTAGAGAAAAAGGCAAGAACCTGTATTTCGTAGCAACGGTGTGCGGAACTGAAAAAGATCCACAAGATTACCACGAGCAAAAGCAAAAGCTTGAGCAAGCTGGCGTTATCGTAAAAGAAAGCAACAATCAGGCTGTTCGGACAGCTCTCGCCATGATGGGAATCCAGCTTAAGGACAAGGAAAAATCACTGGTTGCTAGTAACCAGAATGAACAAGAAGATAACAAGGTTTCTGAATCCATTGTTAAGCTTTTGAGTGGAAAGCCGGTGGTTGTTAATGTGGGACTCAAAAAATTTGTAAACGCAGTAACTAGCTACGGTGGAAGTGCTGTACATTTTGATTGGCGCCCGGTAGCTGGAGGAAATGAAAGAATGCGTAAGATTTTGAGCTTATTGAAGTAAGGTGACATTTAGAACATAAACAATTCGTTATTATTAAAACGCTTACAAAGCATATATATAAGAATATACAAATAAACTAATATCCAATTAGGAGGATGTAGCATGTACGGACCTTATCAAACAATTGATGAAGCAAATCAGGCAGTTATTCAAAAAATTGTGGCTGGTGCTCCTTTTCTAGTAGATGTAGTTCCTGCCAAATCCGTAGTAGAGGAATTAAACGGTCGGGTGCTTCTCCACGCAGGTCCACCTATTCAATTCGAGGACATGACAGGACCAATGCAAGGGGCTTGCGTCGGAGCATGCTTATTCGAAGGGTGGGCGGCGAATGAAGAAGAAGCGATGACCATGTTAAAACAAGGGGACATCACATTCATTCCGTGCCATCATGTCAAAGCTGTAGGACCTATGGGCGGTATTACATCAGCCAACATGCCACTATTGGTTGTGGAAAATCAGACAGATGGAAATCGTGCCTATTGTACGATGAATGAAGGAATCGGAAAAGTACTACGATTCGGAGCCTATTCTGAGGAGGTTATCCAGCGTCTAAGATGGATGAGAGATGTTCTGGCGCCTACTCTCTCTAAGGCTTTGCATCAGACTGAGAACGGCTTAAATATTAACGTCATGATGGCAAAGGCAATTACGATGGGAGACGAATTCCATCAACGCAACATCGCAGCCTCTCTTGTATTTTTAAAAGAAATCAGTCCTTATATCCTGCAAACCGATGCATCTGAAAAAGACAAATTCGATGTAGTGAAATTCCTAGCAGATACTGACCAGTTTTTCCTGAACGTTGCGATGGCAACCTCGAAAGCGGTGTTAGATGCTGCAAGAACAATTCAGCACGGCACAGTGGTAACAGCTATGTCTAGAAATGGTAAAAACTTTGGAATACGTATCAGCGGTATGGGAGACGAGTGGTTTACAGCGCCAGTTAATACGCCTCAGGGATTATTTTTTACAGGCTATTCCCAGGAAATGGCGAATCCTGATATCGGTGATAGCGCTATTACAGAAGCATTTGGTGTTGGCGGTATGGCTATGGTTGCAGCTCCAGGTGTTACGCGTTTTGTCGGTGCGGGCGGATTTGAAGATGCGCTAGCAACCAGCAATGAGATGACAGAAATTTGCATTGATCATAACCCTAACTTCACGATTCCAACTTGGAACTTCCAAGGTATCTGCCTCGGAATCGATGCACGAAAAGTAGTAGAAACAGGCATCACACCAGTCATCAATACTGGAATTGCCCACAAGGAGCCTGGTGTAGGTCAAATTGGCGCAGGTACGGTTCGCGCACCTCTCGCTTGCTTTGAAAAAGCTCTGGAAGCTTATGCACAAAAACTGGGATTAATTTAACAAAACGCAGAAAAGGGGAGAGCGACATGAAAGAGTTACTGCACATAAACGGGATGTACAGCCAGTCTGTACACCCTCTCCTCCAGACCGGCACCCCCGGCTATATCCATAGTGTGTTTCAGAACGGATTTAATATCGGAATGGAAGATGGGCTTATTTTTATCGGGGGAACAAAGAACGGACTGCTTCCTTTTGGCATTCATGTGGAGGATAGTCTGGTACCCAAGCTTGTTTCTTTGATCAAGCAAGGGGAAATCGTTCGCTATGACAGCGGCATGTCGGCTCTTCTCTTTTCCACGTTTTATATAAAATTGAACCCTAAACATGCTTATCATCTCTATGTAGAACCGATGACGGAGCATCCTGAATCTTTACTTCGGCATTTGAAGGCGTTTGTAGTTGAGCTAGTAGAGGATAATCGGCCTACAGGAGCTGATATTTCCGTAGAGCATTTTATCCACTGCTTCATGAAGGAATCCTTTGGGTTTTGTTCGGAAAGCGAACGGAAGGTGTTACAACTGATGGATGCTGCTTCAACCGAGAGCTTCTCACAGATCGATGAAGTTCTCAGGTACTGGATTGGTCGAGGAAAAGGCCTCACTCCTTCTGGAGACGACATGCTGGTGGGACTGCTTGCAGTGGATGCGGTAACGGAAGTGCTGACGGACTCCTTCCGCTTGCACGTAACCAGTCTGGTGGAGAACGAAGCACTGACAACAGATATCAGTCGGGAATATCTGAAGTATGCGCTGAAGCGGGACTTTAGCTCGGTGGTGACAGATGTTTTACATTCTCTACTACAAAAGGATACAGACAGCTTGAATGAGAGGATTAGAGATTTGTTACGCGTAGGTCATAGCTCAGGTCTGGATACAGCATTTGGCATACTGATCGGTATGCTGATAATAAGGAGGAATTCAAATTGTCACAAAAAGTTGTAATTGCTCTTGGAGGCAACGCTATTTTACAACCCAAACAGCAGGCTACTTATGAAAATCAACTGGAGAATATCCAGAAAAGCTGCGAGGTAATCGCACGTATTGTGAAGCAGGGCTACGAGGTAATTATCACACATGGGAACGGTCCGCAGGTCGGAAATATTTTGCGTCAACAGGACGAAGCAAAAGAAGTAGTTCCGCCATTCCCTCTTGATGTGTGCAGTGCAGAATCCCAAGGCTTTATCGGGTATATGATGAATCAATGCCTATTAAATGAGCTACAAAAGCTCGGACTAACTAATTCCGTAGTAAGCATGCTGACTCAAACGGAAGTATCAAAGGAAGATCCAGCATTCCAAAATCCGACAAAACCGATAGGCGTTTTCTATAGTGAAGAAGAAGCCAAGTGCCTTACTGAGGAAAAAGGTTGGATTGTGAAGGAGGACGCAGGCAGAGGCTGGCGTCGTGTAGTTCCGTCTCCAATGCCAAAAGCGATTATCGGAGCTGACTTAATCCAATCCCTGACAGATCAAGGGAACATCGTTATTGCTGCGGGTGGAGGAGGCATACCTGTATCCCGTCAATCGGACGGAACTCTTGTAGGGGTGGAAGCTGTAATCGATAAAGATCGAAGTGGTTACCAGCTTGCTCAAGATGTGAATGCCGATATATTTATGATCTTGACAGATGTTGAGAATGTGTATGTGAACTATGGCAAACCAAATCAAAAATCTCTCGAAACGATATCGCTGGAAGAAGCTAAGCAGTATGCTGATGAAGGTCAGTTCAGTGCCGGAAGCATGGGACCTAAAATGGAATCAGCCATAGGCTTTGCCGAAAAAGGTGGGACTGCTATCATTTGTTCCTTGGATCAGGCGGATTTAGCTTTGGCAGGAAAAGCAGGTACCCGCATCACTCAAGCTATATCTAGCGCAAAGTAAATAATAGAAGAGCTAATTTCGACACGAGCAGTTCTATAGTCATGTAAATGACAATAGGACTGCTCTATTCTACTTTATGGCAAAGAAAACCATTCCAACTAACAATCAACTACAAATTTGTTATTTTTATATGAGTAAAATGTCATCTCAGTATCATTGTAAAAACAATCAGATCAGTTATAGTATGTAAAAGGATAATGTAATAAACACAACGTGAGCTATCAACAAGAGATGGAACAGGAGAAACCAATGAACATGATAAAGAAACTATTGAAACGAAAAATCGTCTGGATATGTCTGGTCCTATTTGTATTTATCTATGGTAACAACAGTTCTTTGTTTGCCCATCGACCCGATGGATCACCTCTGTTGCTTGCCCATCGAGGACTTGCTCAGACCTTTAGCATGGAAAATATCACGAATGATACCTGTACAGCCGAGCGAATAATGACGCCAGAGCATCCTTATTTAGAAAATACCATCCCTTCTATGGATGCCGCTTTTAAAGCTGGTGCGGATATAGTAGAATTCGATGTTCAATGGACAAAAGATAACAATTTTGTTGTTTTCCATGATTGGACTCTTGAGTGTCGTACGAATGGGAAGGGTGTTACAAGAGATTTTACAACCAAAGAGCTGCAAGCACTCGATATTGGATACGGCTACACGGTAGATGGCGGTAAAACCTTTCCATTCCGAGGGAAAGGAATAAATCTAATGCCAACTCTGGATGAGGTGCTAAACCATTTTCCTGATCGTTTCTTTCTGATTCATATCAAAAGTAATGATGCCAATGAAGGAATTCAAATGGCAGCTTATCTGCAAAAACTACCCGCTAGCCGTCTGGACCAATTAACTGTGTATGGCGGGGATAAGCCGATAGCCGAGATAAAGGAGCGAATTCCTAGCCTGAGAACCATGTCAAAGGCTTCGTTGAAAAAAGATCTTCTTACTTATATGGCAATAGGGTGGACCGGCTACGTTCCCGCTAGTCTAAAGCATGCCCAGTTACATATACCTGATCAGTTTGCTCCTTGGTTATGGGGATGGCCAAATCGTTTTCTGAATCGGATGGATGAAATGGACACACGAGTCATTATTGTAGGTGGAGATGGAGAAGGATTTTCAAGTGGATTTGACTCTCCTGAGGATATCAAACGCCTACCAAACAATTACAGCGGCGGGATATGGACAAATCGGATTGATAAAATAGCTCCTTTATATAAACAGTAGACTATCCTTTTCGGGCAAATAGATTTTTCTCGGTAGCACTTTCTATAGAATAGGCAGAAAGATAATAAGAGATCAGGCACATTTAAATAGGAAGGAATCGGTATAAAAATAATAAACATAATATTTATTATGTAAAGTCAGTCTTTTTTTCATGAGGTTAGCATCCATTCTGCTAGGGTTCAGAGATATAAAACTACAACACTTCCCACACAAAATTGGCCAGAAACTTTTTTAGATTACACAAATTTCTCAACTTACGAAACAAAAGCAATAAGTGTTTTTTTGTAAACAGATAAGGACTAAAGATAGAAGCTCATTTATCTTAGTCTTTATCTGTTTTATTTATTTTAAGGTTTTATACAATTGATGATTATGTAATACAAACAGCAACTCTGTAAGGTACGTGAAAGATCAGTTTCCTACCGCAATTGCCTCTACTTCAATTAATAGTTCATCTTTTATCAGTTTTCTAACTTCTACTGCTGAACTAGCTGGAGGATTCATTGTATCAATGTACTGATCCCGAATATCTCTAACAACTGGCATTTGCGAGATATCTGTCAAGAAAAAAGTTAATTTCACTACATCATGAAAGTTTAATTCCGAAGCCTCCAAAGCTATTCTGATATTTTCAAATACTTGTTTTGTTTGTAAAGCTAAATCTCCCATTCCTACTATATTACCCTCTGCGTTAATTGCAACCTGTCCAGAAACATAAATTGTTCTACGGGCATTGCTAACATCTACTACATGGGAGTAACCAAAAGTCGCTGGCATTGATTCAGGATTTATAAATTTTTTTTGCAAGGTGCTTCTCCTCCTTGTTTTATCAAACAAATTTTAGAGTGACACACTCACCTTGTAGATGAGAACCACCAAATCTAAATCTAAAAATTAGGATTCATATGGGGGTATAATTATGTCATTTCCCGTAAGATTGGTACAATTATTTCACATAAAATGACAAAAATCTACCTACTTAAGCCCTTTATGAATTGCTATACAAGGAACACAGGTCACTATTCAAAAGGAAAATAGATAGAGAATAAAAATGTAAAATGTATCCAAAGACTCTTGCAAAATATAAATTAATCAGAATAATGCGGTTAGTTCCTGAATACCCATGACTTTTCGCTTAATTATTCACAACTTATATATCATTTACCATTATTAAATCAATTGTTAAGATTTCGTTTGTATATCATACTAATTTTGACAATGGAGGCATCTAGGTGAAATCAAAAAGCATTTATTCCGTCATTCTTGTATTACTTATTGCCGTTTTTACCACTTCTGTCTATGCAGCAGAAAATCTAAAGTGGGTGAAAGGGGGGACAACCGTTCATGTAGGAGATCGTTTAGCTACTTTTAAAATCCCTGATAAGCTTGCTTATTTGAACAAAGAAGATACAATCATGGTCCAAAAACAATTCGGTAACTCTACATCGTCACGTGAGATTGGAAGTATATATCCTACTTCGGATCAGGAAAATTGGTTCGTAGTAATGGAATATGATGAAGTAGGACACATCATGGACGATGAGCAAAACAATATTGATCAAGATGCAATTCTGAAGAGTTATAAAGAAGGAACAGAAGAGCATAACAAAGAACGTAAGCCAGAAGAACAAATTCATGTAGTAGGCTGGGATGTACCCCCTTCCTATGATGCAAAAACACATACCCTTCAATGGTCAATGCTTGCCGAGGATAATAACAAAAATCCAATTATCAACTACAATTTGCAAATGTTAACAAGAAAAGGATATGTTTCGTTTATTCTTGTATCTGATCCAGCAACACTAGCGAAGGATAAAAAGACCTTAACGGAGCAAATTGTGCCTCAGTTCAAGTTGGTAGAAGGAAATCGATACGACGATTATGATGCGTCTACAGATAAGCTAGCTGACTATGGCTTGACTGGACTCGTTCTAGGTGGTTTAGGCTTAGCTGTCGCTAAAAAAGTAGGCTTTCTTGCACTTATTTTAGTATTTTTGAAAAAAGCATGGATTGTTGTGGTTCTTGTATTAGGTGGTATCTTTAAAATGGTCATGAACATCTTCAAAAAGAAAAAGAACCCTGTGGAAACATACGGTGTTATGGATGCGGAGGGTAATCCTACCTCTTCAATTGAGCAAGCTCCAGTAGTAGATTCAACTGAATCATCGGCTCCTTCAAATCAAACTGATTCGACATCTGCTTCAAACGATAATTCTAAAACGCTATAAATAGTGAAACCATCTTGGGTAACCGAGGTGGTTTTTTACTTTTTATAAGAACCGTATGTAAGTAGTAGAAAGAAGTAGAAATAAACGGCGGTCCAAATGTAATAAACAGGTGTTCGTTACTAGGTCCCCCCAATACCTCCTGTTCTTTTATCTTCACGTTGTAGAACGCTATTGACTTAGTGTTCTTTTTTATTGTCAAAAGCAGTTTATTTTTGTCGAAAAATTTAATGCCGTTGCGAATAAAGTTAAAAAACTGAAATCGTAGAACAGCGTGGTAAAATATTGCTCTAAAGGAAGGGCGAGGGGAATGTCATTAAGATTTTTTATAATGAAATAAATTAACTTCATGAATACCCTTGTTACGATCCAGCTTTCATTATAAGATAACTATGTTTTGCCAATTTGGAAATGGGAGGTAACTATCTCGTATGTACAACACGATTAGAAAGTGGACAGCAATGATATGGATTATCACGCTGTGTATCAGTATCTTGCCAGGAGGTGAAGTCATTGCTTTAGAGCAAACAGATCAAGCAATACCATCAGAGCCAACGACAAGCCAGACGTTGGAACAGAGGGAAACAGAGGGGATTTTACAACCTGCGAAGGAAAAAACGCCCAGCTCTGATTCTTCCTCTCTAGCTACGCCAGAAACGCCAGAGCCCTCAGAAAACACGGCTTCAACCGTTGAACAAAAATCTGAGAAAGAATCTGGGATAGTACCTGACCAAGAAAAAAAAGAAAATCAGGAAAACCAGGAAAACCAGCAAAAACAACAGACCCAAGAGCCTGAAACAAACTCCGAACTCATTTCTATACCGGGAGATGAATCTTCCGTTTCCTCTCAGCTTACTCAAGAAAATGAGGTAACGCTTGAAAAAGAGATCGTGGAAAAAATTCTGCAAGAACAAGAGACAAAACAAGCTGTTACCATTTCTCTTACGTCTGAACGAACATTACCACAAGAAGAGCTTGATCCAAGTAAACTTATCGAGATAGAGAAGTCGATGTATGAAGCTGCTGCACCAGAGATTACTTATAACGACAATCAGTATAGGGGTCAACTGGTTAAAGGTAAATACTTCGCTACTGTACTAGATAAAGACGATCAAAAAACAGTGATTCTCAGCATTGAATACAGTGGGAACATTGAGCGTTCCCCGCTTACCCTTGAGCATTTTGAACTAGGAGACGAGCAGCCTACAGATCAACCTAAGGTCTCGCCTCGCAAGAAAAGATCGATTTTAGAAGGGGAAGAACCGCCAACAAGACCCGGTCTTTTGAAAGCATTTGAAACGGATGATAAAAAAATGGTCATCAACTGGACTGGTTCGAAAAGCAATGTTGCTTTAGCAGGTTATGAAATCTATCGAAATGGGAAGCGCATTGCTATTACAAAAACGACTACGTTTACGGATAGTGATCAAGATCCCTTGGTTTACAGCTATGTGGTTCGAGCGATCGATTTAGCAGGTAGACGTTCCGAGCCAAGTAATGTCGCGGTTCCCATTCCCTATAAAAAATCGGTCCAAATCTATAAGAAAGAACGGTTTTATGATGATACATCCTGTGCAATTAGAGAGGAATCTGCTTTTAGAGAGGCACCTAGCCGAATTACCTATCAGGATAAGGATAACTACAGTGGGTATGTAAAGAAGGATAGTTATATTTTCATCGGTTGTGGTGGAAAAAATGAGGATAAGTATGCTGATATCGATGTGATTTACAAGGGTGAGGTTTATCGAAGCTTACATGAACTTTCCACGAAGCCGGTTAATCTCGTAGCATCATCGGTTAGCGAAAACGAAGTTACGTTAACATGGGACCCTGTCGTAAAACCAAACGATCCGATTCTATCGTATACCGTGATCAGAAATGGGGAGAATCCCAAAAATGTAAGCAATAATAAATATGTCGATAAGAATGTACAGCCTGGCATGCAATATCATTATCAGGTCGTTGTCATTTTTGAATCCTTAACTGTATCGTTACTCAGCGATGAGTTAAAAGTCCAGATACCTGGTACCGTGACGAATCCGCAACTAATCCTATCTACGAATGTACTTCAGGAGTCAAGTCAAAACGATGGTAGCATAGCTACGCCTTTCAGTGTTTATCTCAAGCAGGGGATTTTTGAGAAGGATCTCTCTAATGGGATCACGATTGAAAATTTGCCAGAAGGTTTAACGGTATCGACAAAACGTGATTCAGACAATCAGATAACCATTCAATTGAATGGCAAAGCCAAGATCCATGATAAGCCAGTGGACAACCTGATGGTGAAAATAGAGAAGAATTGTATTGTTGGTGCAACTGCTGAGGCAAAAAGCGATACCTTCGCCATTGCTTTTCGTGAGAACAATATTGCAGCCTTGTATGAGTACGAATACAATGAGCAGAATCAATTAATCGCTATTAAAAAAGACGGAACAATTATCCTTCGTTATTTATACGATGAAAATGGAAATCTACTAACGAAAAAAACCGTACAGGAGTAAAATAAAGGATTTGGGAGGAATTTATGTATAGAAAATGGGTTTCCTCTTTCTTATGTGTTGCCATTCTTTGGACAGGGTTGTTTACAAACGCATTTGTTGTTGGGGCAACAGATGCGCCAGAGAAAAACGAGGAAATAAGAAAGACAAATGAAAAGGATACAAAAGATTGGATTATAGAGGAACAGAAAAAAGTAGAACAGAAGGAAATAGAACCAACATCTACGAAAGGGGACGTAACTAAAGAACAAATAGCCCAAATGAAGTGGGAACAGCTTCCGCTTGCGTCTGTTCAACAGCTTTTTGATCAGGGGGATCGCACTCTTTTACAAATCGTTGCCTATTATTATACCGATGTGCATCAGCTTTTGACAGAAGAAGAGATCAATCAGCTGTACACGTGGAATGACGAACAGGTTATGGGCCAGATTGCCAACTTATCAGCCGAAAAAGTGAAGCTGTTAGAGCAAAACGCCCCTAGTGTCATTCAGGCTTTGCAGGATTGGAGAGACAAGGACAAACCAAAAGCTAGAGTAAAGCGCATGGCATCGGCTCCTGCGCCAAGTCCAAGCATGCACTTTACAGAAAAGGAACAGCCTATTCGTCATTTTACCAATCATGTGGAAAATCCCGTAGATGATATCTATCTAACCTCGAACATGCTGGAAACAGATTTGACCCTTGAAGGAAAGCATGGAATGGATTTAGTTATCCAGCGCCGATATAACTCGCTATCTAGTAAAATTACGGCCCCTGGGTTCGAATATAGTGAAACGGCGAAAGAGAATAGAACCTCGATCGTAAGAGAAGAATCCGGTACCTTGCCTCATACGGTAGGAACAGGCTGGAGCTTTAATCTTCCAACCTTTGATGAGATAACAAAGGAATTAGGGATTAACGTGCATGATTATAGTAATCAGCAATTTTATGAGGCAAAAAATACAAAACACCCTGTTTCTCAGTTTATCATGTCCGGTGATGACTGGAGTACGATTGATAGTAGTAAAAAGCTTCCCTACCAGAATATTAAATTGCCTTCTCTTATGACAAACAGAGAGTTAGGTTTTGCAAAAGATGGTTATTCCTATTCCATTGAATATAGGGAAAAAGGTAGTACGTATATTGTTGAAAAGCAAAATATCTATGGAGATAAAATTACGTACAAGATTCCAGATTATAAAAGTACGATCGAAATTATTGATACCGTTGGAAGAAGAGTGGAGATTGGGTATGGGAAGGAAGGAACGATCGATTTCCTTAAGGTGTATAACCAAAAAAATAACCTGATCAAAGAGCTTAGATACCATTATGGAGATCCGAACAATACACAGCGGCTGGAGAGTGTAGAAGAAGTAAAGGATGGAAAATCTACTACAATTGCTAGATACAGCTATAAAACAGCAACTGCGGAATATAACTACATCAAGTCATACGAATTACCAAAAGAAAATAACGAGGCTGTGAAGCCAGATCAGCTTGAATCGGAAGCCTATCTAGCAAAAGACAAACAAAAACGGCAGTTTATTGAATACTTACTACTACAAAAGGTAGAGTATCCTACACAGGGATTAACAGTAGATTATACCTATAGCACCTATAATCCCGAGCCTGCCAATCCGTTTGAACGCGGAGTCATTAGGCTTTATCAGGATAACCAAGCGATATCCTACTATACGTATCATCCGGTCACCTCGGTTCGATTTAGCTATGATCAAACCTCTTCCTTGTTTGGGAATTCCGAAAGAAAAAGCTTTATCTATTACTACAAATTCACCAATCAAGGAAAGCCGACAAAAGAGATTTGGAAGACACCTAAGTCTGGCATTACGCGTTTGAGTAACCATCCGCTTCGTCAGGGAGACGTTGTGACCATAGAAGAAACCAATAGTTTTTCCTCGCAATCGACGGAAAGAACCTATCGTGTTAATGAGAACGAACATTTTAATCTGGTTCTTGAAAAGAAGACAAGTCCCAAAGAGCAATCCGAGCCGTTAGCAGCAGATGGGAAAGCTTATCGATATAACCCGGTGAGCTATACCAGCTACGCCTATGAAGGAATTAAAACAAAGCCAGCGTATGTCTATCATTTTGTAGATAACCTGCCAGAGGGTGAGGCTAAGCAGTATTTATTGGCACCTCAGATCGATAAGCGCGACAAGATCGAAAACCTCTCCTCCTTAGCAAATGAGACAAGCTATGAGTATGACCAAAATGGAGATGTCACAGAGCAAAAGGAACCGAATGGTTTAACAACCCATTATAGCTACAAAGAAGTAGGGACCTTGCGACTGCCTGTTCTCGTGGAACATGTTGCTGAAGATGGACATTCCAAAAAGCAAGAGTATGTTTACAATCGGGACAATCTACTGGAAACAGAAACCATTACAGCCAAATATCCAGGGCAGGAATATGAGGATAAGCTGCTTCGTACGTACAAGTATGGGGACAAAAAGCTTCCAAATTCCTTAACAGAGGTTCAATTTGGGGCAAGTGACGAATTCTCACATTTCTCGAAGTCCTTTACCTATGACCAGAATGATCTGCATGTCTCTACGGAACAAATTACGGTCTATAACGGAGAAAACTCCCTAGAAACATATGCATTTACCTATAGGTATGACGATTTAGATTTCTTAGTAACTAAACAATTTCCTGATGAGAGCATAGTAGGGTATTTCTACGATGAACTTGGAAGGATTCAAAAGGAAATGTTTATTTCCTCAGATGGAGATAATCGGGAAACAAAATATTCGTATACAAACAGGGATCGTACAGTGATGAAATCGTTGCCCAACAAAACAGGTCTGATCACTTCATATACACCTGCTGGGGAAGTCGTGTTCTCCGTAGAGGTAGATAGTCAGGGCAATCGACGAACTCTTGTAGAAAATAGCTATGCAGAGGATGGAAAACGATTAGTAGCAACATATCCGTATGGGAAAAAGGAAAAAGGAACCGCATACAGCTATCACAGTGATGGAACCCTAAAGACTGTCACAGACGCGCTGAAACGCACGACCACCATGCAATACGCCAATCAGGCCGAGGATAGCAGTTTGATAATTCCAGTAGAAAAAACAATTGCTCCCAATGGATTAGAAACCACACAGCTTTATGATCGCTATGGACAAATGATTACCAGTATGGTTCATACGGCAGACGGCACGTTATCAACGGAAACTCAAATGCAGTATGACCGCTTTGGCAATCCAACGCATAAGCAGATCACAAACGAAGAGGGAGAAAAGCGTAAATGGGACTATAAGTATGATTTACGAGGAGAACCCATCTATGTAAAAGACCCGGAAAAGAACATATACAAATTCCAATATGATGCGAACGGGAACCTGATGAGTACCTTTGAAAATGACAAGGAGACGGCCCGTTACGTATACAATGGACTTTCATGGAAGCTGCGTGAAATTGATCCAGCTACCAAAAAGGTCAAAGAGAATTACGAATATGATCAGAGTGGAAATCTAACCAGCTTTACGGATCAGAAGGGAAATACTCGTAAATATACCTATACACCATTCTATGAGCTTGATACAATGCAGGTCTTGTCAGGTAAAAAAGTAGTAGAGACAGAGAAGAATACCTACGATCAAACAACACGTCAGCTCCTGACACAGCAAAACAACGATACAAGGGTTTCCTATACGTATGACAGCTTTTTACGTCCGACTTCCATGACCACATTTGGACGTACGTACGAACAAAGATACGAGGATGAAGATGATACCCCAGATTCGATTGTATATCCAGATGGAACTGCAACAGCTTACACCTACGATGAGCTAGGACGCATATTATCCATTAAGCATCCAGGAATGGGCAAAATCACCTATGAGTACGATACATCCTCAACAGGGGATACCGTGCATGTCCAGTATCCAAACGGTACCAAAATCGAGAAAGGCTTCGACTCATTTGGCCAGACAACAGATGTGCAGCATTTCCAAGCCAACAACAAAGCATGGACAGAGCAAAACCAATACAATGGTTTTGGAAATCTAGTGGAAACAACGGTAAACCAATTTGCTTTCACGTTCGGCTATGATAAACTGGATCGGATTCGTAAGGAAACAACACCGACAAGAGAACAAACGTACACGTACGACGAACGGGGCAATCGCCAAAGTATTTTGACGGCAAAATCTCCAACCATTGAAGACAGCTCGTACACCTACGATGCTCTTAACCGTCTTAAAACCTTTACAAAGAACGGAACAGAAAGCACCTACACATATTATCCGGGTGAGCTTAGAGCAAGTAAAGAAATAGACGGCAAAACAACTCACTATGTCTATCTAAATGGCAACGTGATTGAGGAGTTAGATGAAAAGAACAACCTCCAAGCCCGTAACATCTGGGGGAATGAACTACTCTACCGCGATGATGTGAAAGATGACAAACAAGGCTATTACTATACAAATACCCATGGTGACATTGTAGAAATAAAGGATATGGCCGGGCAGACCCTGAATAAGTATGAGTACGACCTCTGGGGAAATATAGAGAGCAAGCAGGAAACGATGTCCAATCCGTTCTTATATGCGGGTGAGATATATGATGAAGAATCGGGCTTGATTTATCTGCGTGCCAGGTATTATGATCCAAATGATGGAAGGTTTATAACAGAGGATACGTATAAGGGGCAAGTGGATAATCCGCTTAGTTTGAATCGGTATACGTATGTGAAGAATAACCCGCTGCGCTACATTGATCCTACGGGGCAATGGGAACAAAATATTGGTGCTAACTGGGTAATAAACGAAGCAAAGAATAAATGGGCTTTGGCTCAGACTGAGGGTGAGCGTAAATACTGGAGTAATTACGCTAATGATATAAGAGCGAAAATGACTAAAGCAGGATATGCCCAGTCAGATATTATGCAATCCTCGGATGCTATAATTCCTGATTCACAAGTGATGAAGATGGCACGAGAATCTGCTCCAAGGCTTACTTTTATTGCAGACTTTAATAAAGCAATATGGGATTATCCAGGAGAAGCCGCTGCAGTCAAAGGTGCGTTTATCATTGGAAGTATATTTAATAAGGGGAAGGGCTTTAGTAAGCTAGACGAAGGATTAAACTTTGCTGCTAAAGCTGCTCAGCATATGGATGAAGCTGGAAGATTTGTGCCTGTTCAAATTCAACAAGCGGTTATAAAATACGGGAAAGGATTTGCTGACCCAAGAGGCTCCCAAGCTAAGATGTATTACGATATAATTTATCGAAATGGTAAAAAGTACAATATAGAAGTGCTCTACGATGTAGCTACGAACACAGTCTATCATTTTGAATATGCAAGGAAGGCTATGGGTCATCTCCCAGCTATACCGAAGTAAAATGAATGAGGTGGAGAATGTGAGCGAACGAACTCCTAAAGAACGCTTGTATTGGCTAATTGAATTATTACAGAAAAACGAGATTGAATTACCAAAATTCTGTGATGAGTTTTCGTATACCTACAATATTGATCTCGATTATGATGAGTTAACAGAACTTGAGAGTGAGATGTTTCGTAATCTAGCGGACGTTACCTCAAGATTTTCTCCCTACGAGGAGGATCATAAACTCGATCCAAAAGCATTTTATAAAATAGAGGATGTTAGAGAAGCGGTTAGTATAGTAGTAAATAAACTGAACATTTGAAGGAACACGTAAAATCGTTTTTAACCCCCTAAACGAGTATCAATGCTCGTCTGGGGTTTCTTTTTGGCCTGTAGAAAGAAGAGATGAAAAGAATAACCTCTAAACCTGTAAAATTTTAGGATATGGACTACTCTACCACAATGATGTGTAAAGACAAAAACAAGGTTATTACTATACAAATGCCCACGGTGATATCGTAGAAATAAAGGATAAGACTGGTCAAACTCTAAATAAGTATGAGACGATCTATGGGGAAATGTAGAGAGCAAGCAGGAAAAGATGTCTAACCCGTTCTTGTATATGTTGATCCTACTGGGAATTGGTGTGAATCTAAGGATGGAAGGTGGGCACAACCTAGCTCATGTAATAACACGGGCAGTAAATCCAGCTATGATAGTGATCACAATGGAAGTATTATTAAAGAAAATGATAGAAAAATAGATATATTTGAGTATGAAATGTCTAATGATGGAGTAAGAGCGTTAGAAGGATTTGAAGATCCATTTACTTACATTTCAGGTGTTGGTGGGCTAGTAAAAGGAGCAATCAAAGCTGGAGCCAAAAAGGCAGCCCAAGAAGCTACTACTACTTTTATTAAAATGGATTTGCAATTTTTCTCTAAGAATATAGGTCAGGGTTGGATTAAACATGAGGTTTATAATGAAATTCGAAACAAGTTTGGTAAGGAAGGAGTTCAAAAATTTGTAGATGCAATGAATAAGGGCATAGTCGGAGGTAAAGGTGAAAATGGGATTAAGATGCTTTCTGGTAAGGGAATAGGGGTAGGAAAAAAATGGTATAAATATGAAGTTAAAGTTAAGGGGCAGTACGGTGATTGGCGTATCTACGGTAACTTTGATTCGAAGTCTGGACGTATTATATTTGATAGGTTTGATAAAGGAAAACATTAAAAGGAGCAAGAAAATATAATGAATATTAAAACGTTAAAAGAGTGGTGTCTATCCAATAAAATAGAAGAGCGCTCCATTAAATCCTTTTGGGAAGCATTTGAAAGCTATCGTGTAGACGATCCCGAGGAGTTTCGTATGTTTTTTACTAACTATAACCCTGAGTATTTGGATGTATTCATTGATACTGTTTCATTATCACTTGGAAACTGGCCTGAGTGTAATTACACTCGTGTAGTAACAAACCTTCGGATTTTTTATCAGGAAAAAGGAGTTGGTTCGTACAGACTTGTATTCACTTTATCTGGAGAAATTGATGATGATTACCTGACCTTATACTAGACTATGTTTTTACCCCAAACGAGCAATCATGCTTGTCTGGGGTTTCTTTTTGACGTTGTAGAAAGCACTAGATGAAAAAAATAACCTCCAAGCCTGCAACATCTGGGGGAACGAGCTTCTCTACCGGGATGATGTGAAGGATGAAAAACAAGGCTATTACTATACAAATACCCACACTGGCATCGTAGAAATAAAGGATAAGGCAGGTCAAACCCTGAATAAGTATGAGTATGACCTTTGGGGAAATGTAGAGAGCAAGCAGGAAAAGATGTCCAATCCGTTCTTGTATGCAGGTGAGATGTATGATGAAGAATCGGGCTTGATTGATCTGCGTGTAAGATATTATGATCCAAATGATGGAAGGTTTATAACAGAGGATACGTATAAGGGGTAAGTGGATAATCCGCTTAGTTTGAATCGGTATGCATATGTGCATAACAATCCTGTGAGTAATGTTGATCCTACTGGGAATTGGTGTGAATCTAAGGATGGAAGGTGGGCACATCCTGCGGATGTAGTAGTAAATCCAGCAAAAAGTCTCATGATAATGATCATAGTGGTGACTTTATCATTGAAAACGGTAAAGTTATTGGGGCTTTCAAATATGATGATGGTAGTGGGGCCAGAGAATTAGAAGGATTTGAAGATCCATTTACTTATTTATCTTTAGGTGGAGGAATTGTTAAGGGAATCTTTAAATCGTCAATAAAAGGAATAGTAAAAGGTTCTTCAAAGCAAGTTGTTCAAAAAAGTGGAGAGTTTTTATTTAAGGTAGATCTTCAGCATTTCTCGTCATATGTAATGAAGGAAGTTTCGGAGTTAGGAAGCAATAAAATAAAACATATCATGGATTCTAAGCATGCTTGGAGTAGAATTGTTAATGATCCAAATGATTGGACCCAGGTCTCTGTCATCATGTCTAGAGTTATGAGAGAAGGAGCGGAGCAGGTCCATAAAAGTGGAGTTACAACCTCATATAAAAAAGTACTAAAAGTAGGCAGTGAATTTGTAGAGGTAACTTATGTGAAATTGCCGAACGGTAGTATAAAAATTTCTAATGGATGGGTGAGAACAATACCATGATTAAGGAAGCTCTGGTTTCAGGAAACTATTTAGAAGCTATAAATAAAGCTAAAGACATGAAGTTGGAGGATTTATCTGGGTCATTACTTGAACTCGCATTTGAAAATGAAGAAATTGTAGCATACACTTTTGTTACTTTTTTAATCTTTCAATTAGGTGAAAATAGTGATTTACATTGTTTAGCTTCATCGTTGTTAAGTCATCCATTATGTCATATTGACGGAGCTTACAAGTCGGCTTTATTTCACAGTAGGAGAGCATTAGAGTTATCTCCTAACAATATTAGTTTAAAAGAAAATTTGTTGTTTTTTCATACCATTCCAGATCGATTGATAAGTAAAGATGAGGCTATCCTCCTAGCCAAAGATGTTTTACAAACTGATTCAAATAGTGCTATAGCGAAGGAAGTTTTGGAGATTTATGGATATTAATTGTAGTTAAGATAATACGGCAATAAAGTATATATTCTTACCCCAACGAGTAGATCGCGTTTGGGGTATCTTTTTTCTTTGAATCCGCCACTCGAAAGATGAATCGGACTTGGTTTATCTTCGCCCCAGAACTTATAATCCAAATGACGGAAGATTTATTACAGAGGATACGTATAAGGCGCAAGTGGATAATCCGCTTAGTTTGAATCGGTATACGTATGTGTACAATGGTTTCTCCGTCTTTAACATGTGCTGTTGATATGGCGAATTGCAAGACAAATCTTGATGCACAAGTAACGGCAGGTAAGAAGATAGCAACTGAAGGAGCAAATTTCTTAATAGTAGACGATATAAATACGCTTTTGGATCCGACTAAATCATTGGGTGAAAAAGCTTTTACTGCCGCTAGCCTTTTCCCATTTGCAAAAGTTCTTAAAGTAGCTAAAGTTGAAGTTAAAATTAACAAAGTAGCCAAAGCAATTTCAAAATGTAATTGCTTTACAGAAGGTACTAAGGTATTGACAGACGAAGGGGAGAAAAATATCGAAGACATTCAAGTCGGAGATAAGGTTCTCTCTAAGAATGTCGAGACTGGCGGGGTTGCATACAAAGAGGTTACGGCTACATTCAACCATGAAACAGATGAGATTTACCAAATCCATGTTGGCGACCAAGTGATTGAATCGCCCTATAATCATCCGTTTTGGGTAGGGGGCAAGGGATGGACGTATGTGAAAGACCTTGAAGTTGGTGACTTGCTTGTTCAGAGCGATGGAAATACACTCAAGATAGAAAGCTAGAACTGGAGCATAAGCACCGGATGGTACTATAGTTTCTTTTGGTAAGCAATAACGTATTTTTAACTGGTTGGAGGTTTAGGGAATTGAATAAAGAAGAAATTCTAGCAAAGATATCATACCTGTACAAATTTCAACTAGTTAATCCCTTTCCATATGAGGATACTAGGAGAATAAAAATTGATTTTGAAAGGGATTTTGTATTACTTCAGGATGAAAGTTTAAACGCTGATTTTAATGATTATTGTACTGTAATTGTTGGAACGACGAGTTATATTTTAAAAGGTAACGTTGCTAACATCCCTAAGAAGCAAGTTGAATTATTGAATGAGGGTTTTTTTCAACGATTTCCTCAGTACAGTTTTATTGAAACAAGTTTGAAGAACTATCCTGACTTTCAAAATGAGTACAATAATCATGAACAATTAAGAAAGCTAATTCTAGATTATTTGCACAGCAATTAACGAGTATCAATTTAATTATTGCAGACCTTGAGGGGTTATCCTTCGAGGTCTTTCTTTTCCCCACCCAGTGCCGAATGAATCGGGCGGTACGTTCCACAAGAACTTAACCCTCATCAACCCGGTATAATATTTTCCTGAAAAGAAGGTATGTACGAGAGAGGTTAACAAATATACCCTAAGTAACGCAATACCGTTACGATATTCAGATTGATTATGGTCAGATACCACCATGGTTGACCTGTTTTTTGTTATCTTCGGTTTCTTGCAGATTTTCAAAAAAAGGTTGCGACAATGTACGTACATAAAGCGATGTATAGGGTGAAGGACGATCAAAAAATATTCATTGCAACAAAATGAGGGGATATCCCGATGTTTATTGTGTAAGGGTCAAAATTAATCTGGTAACGTGCAAGTTTACATAGAAGCAGGTAAGGAACGTTTTAGGCTAACCACCTTGTCCTCTAATATAGTCCGAAATTCGTTAAAAAATTCGGATTGGGGGCTGAGTATGGAAGACGTGCCAGTTCGATTGATCGAATTGTAGTAGATTTTACGGACGTATATTGGGACTTCTTCAACCGATGTCATCAAACTTTACGTACCCATTTCAATGCTAGTTTTCGTTTGCAGGAGAAAGGGTTTAAGTATCATTTACATGTGAGAGATGGGGTGTTGGTGGGCTACTAAAAGGGGCAATCAAGGTAGAGCTAAAAACAAGAAGCTACAACTACTTTTATCAAAACGGATTTGCAGTTTTTTTCTAAAATTAATTTTTAGTATTAAACCTGCTGTAAGTAATAAAAAATTAAAAAACATTGTGAATGAATTGTATAAAGGGCAAAATATGCTTAAATTAATCGAAAATGGAACTACTACATAGTCAAAAAGGTCAAGACTATAGCAGAGCATTAGAAAAGTCAGTGAATAATAATACATTAAATCATCAGGAGAAACAGATTGCGCAGGCGTTATTAAATGATCTGAGAATGCTTTAGCTGGTAAATAAAGATATAGGGAGTGAATTAAACATGGAGTACAATGATTTAGTTCAAACATTGTTAGTAGAAATACCAGAACTTAACCCTGTGTATGAAGAAGAAATTGAGTGGTTAAAGGAAGATTTACCTCATGTAATTTTTGGTATTGTTTTTAATCCGTATTTAATTGAAATTCTGAATGTACATGACCAAGAGAAAAAACTAAAAGCGATTTTTATATTCTTAGAAAAAATGGCAATGAGTTCTGATGAAAAAGTAAAGGAGGTATTAGTTACCACTATTCTTGAATCGTTAATAACGGAAAGGAACATTATTGTTAAAGCAAAGCAGTATATGGGGAGTGTAACAAAGAAATTGTGTGAACAGCTAGAAATAGCATATGGATACTAAATAAATTTATTCGACACCTCATTGGGCTTGTTATTCTGGTGAGGTATTGATTTAAATTATAGTGATAGTGGTAGAAGACATCCCAAAATGGGTGGGTGAAAACCAATACAAGGATTAACGACGCTTTACTTTCGGGTAATTACTTAGAAGCTATGAATAAAGCTAAAGATATGAAGTTGGAGGATTTATCTGGCTGTCTAGCTTCATCCTTGTTAAGTCATCTATTACGTCATATTGACGGAGCTTATAAGTCGGCTTTATTTCATAGTAGGAGAGCATTAGAGTTATCTCCTAACATTATTAGTTTGAAAGAAAATTTGTTGTTTTTTCATACCGTTCCAGATCGATTGATATGTAAAGAGGAGGCTATACTACTAGCCAAAGAAGTTCTATAAAATGATCCAACTAGTGCTATAAAAAAGGAGGTTTTGGGGATTTATGGATATTAATTAAAGTTAAGATAAGAAGGTTATAAAGTATATATTTTTACCCCAACGAGTAAACTCGTTTGGGGTTTCTTTTTGCTTTGAAACCGCCACTCAAAAGATGATGAATCGGGCTTGATTTATCTGCGAGCAAGCTATTATGGGTATTATGATCCAAATGATGGAAGGTTTATAACAGAGGATACGTATAAGAGGCAAGTGGATAATCTACTGAGTGTGAAACGGTATACATATGCGCATAACAATCCTGTGAGTAATGTTGATCCTACTGGGAATTGGTGTGAATCTAAGGATGGAAGGTGGACACATCCTGGCTCATGTAATAACAAGGGCATTAAATTCAGCTAGATATCAATGGAAGTATTATCAAAGAAAACGGTAATAAAATAGATATCTTTGATTAGGAAATGCCTAATGATAGAATTCGTGAAGATATAGAATTAGAGGTAAGGCTATTATTACTGTTAGCTCCGTTACTAAAGTTTTTCGCTTGGTAAATCTACACAAGTTACAAAAAGAGTTTAGAGTATGAAAAAGGGAGATTCAATAATCGCTGGAAGGCTTTCTGAAAGAATGGCTCCGGATACTCTACAGGCAAGAGTTGAACAAGAAGCTAGATCGATAGAATGAAAAAGCACTAGCACGGGCTTGAAAAAAGGGACAAAGGTATATAGTGATTTTATTATGTTGACCCAATGGGGAATCCTCCTATGGTTGTTGAGAATGTGATAAAACGTGGAATGCGAATTGAAGGTAATACCGTAGGTACTTGGGTTTATAGACTTGGGAATGTCAGAGTTATTCAAATAGTGCAGGTAATGTAATTACAGTTATTCCAAAATAGAAATGAGGTAAATCATGTTTATCAAATTTGACGAGTATGAATTATTAGAGCTATTTTGTAAAGAACCAATAGTCCTCCATGAAAAAGAAACAGGTATGTATATATACTCAAAGCAGGACAAGCATGGGTTTAATCTACAATTGTATTTATCTGTTTTTGAGAATGTATGTACCTTGAGTTTGACCCATAAAGATCTGGAAGATTCAATTTTTGAATTTGAACTAATTGATGTTGAAAGTATAAGAACGGAGAGTGATCTTTTAATCATTAGACAATCAAACTCACATAGAGATATTCCTGTTAAATTGAAACCAAATTTTTCGTTAGAAATACAAAAATTTAAATAGACTCCAAAATACACTCCACATGAGTAGTAATGCTCGTTGGGGTGTTTTTTCTTTGATCATACTTAATTAATAGAGGATCAAGTATACCCCCTTTCAAACTTATTAGGTGGTCAACGACTTAATAGGATATGGTATAGGGATATGAGAAGAAAGGGATTAAGCTTCATTTTGAGTATAATCCAGAATCAAATCCGTATTATTTTATTTAACTATTGTACTAAAGTCTATCTCAATCAAGGGAAGGTAAAGGAAGGAGGGGGAGAATGAACGAGAGAATTGTCATAACTAAACTAGTTGACGATAAGGGACACAGTCATGATTCGAACCTTTATGTACGATTTAGAGAAAATGATACTGTTCATCTGATTCTGGTAGGAAAATCTCTGTATATTGAAAGCAATGAAGTAACATATGTTCAGAGTCTTCTTGAGTTAATAACGAAATTACCAGAGGGGTATGAGCTAAAGTTCTTAAATATTGTACAATCTACAAATGGTAATTCTATAGAAATACTAACGATAGAGGAATATATTGCTGTCACTAGACAATATGACCCTGACGAACCTCAATTAAAGTTCAGATTAGTATGCGACTACAGAGGCATAACCTTTGAAGCGGAAGCTATTGAGGATTTTTCCATCGCTTTACAAGCACTTCAAGACAAAATGGACGTATCCTTTACCATTTGTGCTTTTTGCTCAATTGGTGATTTCAGGTCAACTGGTGGAGAAGACTTAAGACATGGTTGGTACTGTTTATGGGATGTATTAAATCGTCACCCTGATTTACCTTGGTTTCAACGGGAACAAGAATTTCAAGAAGCGTATTCGAGTGTCAATGCGTTTCATTGGTGTCCTAGTTACGTAAAAGCAGTGGATAGAATGTTTTAAATAGTGTACAACGGAACCCCAAACGATAAACTACTCGTCAGGGGGTTCTTTTTGTTTGAGTTGCCGGGTTACTTTTTAGAAGCGGGATCATACAAATACAATCAATAAAAATTAATAAATTTATTTGATAAAATTAGAAGGCTTATTCCAACTTGAACGATGAGAAGAAATGAGCACTTGTTCTTAAGAAACAATCACAAGCAGAAATATGAGGTAATCTTAGCGGAAGTAAGCAAACGAACAGGAAGAAAAACGTAACTGGGACTATAAATATGATCTATGAGGAGAACAGATCTATGTAAAAGATCCGGAAAAGAACATATATAAATTCCAATACGATGCAAACGGGAACCGATGAGTACCTTTGCAAATATGACAAGGAGACAGCCCGTTATGTATACAATGGTCCCTCATGGAAGCTCCACGAAATCGATCCTGCTACTGAAAAGGTCCAAGAGAATTACTAATATGACCAAAGTAAGAATCTAGCAAGCTTTATGGATCGTAAAGGAAATACTCGTAAATATACCTACATATGCCCAACTTCTATGACTACATTTGGGCGTACGTACGAACAAAGATACGAGGATGAAGATAATACTCCGGACTCGATTGTGTATCCAGATGGAACTGCAACAACTTGCACCTATGATGAGCTAGGACTCATAAAATCACCTAAGAGTACGATACATCCACAGCAGGGGATACCGCACATGTGCAGTATCCAAACGCCTGTATTACGTGAATGTACCCGATCAAAAAGTTGCCAAAAAGTAATTACTAGAAATGTCTGGGAAAACAGAAAAGAATGGGTTCGTCAGAACTGACTTAGTAGCCAGGAAGATATCCATATAGACTGCACTATCAAACGATAGAGCGAAGTTTTGCAGATTCGAAAGAACTGCATGGACTTCGCTACAGCTGTTTACGGGGAAAAACAAATTAACAGGCGCAGATGCTACTGATGGCAACTGTACAGAATATAAAAAAGATCGCTCTTCACCTCGCTAGAGTAGCTAAGGTAGAGAACGATCATTTCGTGCAACAAGACAATCAAATACTGCTTGAGGTTAACTAATAAATTGGGTTTCTCGACAACCTGCTATTAAATTGTTAAATTTCCAAAATATACATTTTTACTTTCAATTGTATGTATAGTATTTTTTATAGGTATTTATTACTGCATCTTATATCTAAAAGAGGGGATAAGCTCATGAAACCTGAATTGAATCCCATTAACCCCCATACAGGACATACCTATAAGAAAACGTATATCCCAGTAATAACAAAATTCTGGATCAGTCACGTAGCTGCTTTGCTTTGGATGTGCTTTTCTATTTACTTGGCGCTTCCATGGTTAGAAGACCTTGCGCATATTGTATCCTTTCCTTTAGCTTTATTAATTATCGGAGGTATATCATACATTCCTGGCTATATGAATGCCTTTTTAGTAATAAGTTTAATTCTTGATCGTCAGCCTGCTTTCAAAAATGAATTTCCTCATGATGAGATTATCGTTCTTATAGCTGCCTATAACGAAGAGAGACAAATCTATCAAACTTTGCAATATATAAATAAACAAGATTATCACGGGAAAATTAAGGTATTTGTTATTAATAATTGTTCTACAGATCAAACAGTTCACGAAGTCATAAAAGCAAAAAAAGAATTAGGTATTGAAATTACATTACTTCATGAAGAAATGCCGGGAAAATTCCATGCCTTGAACCATGCTCTAAAATTTGTTGAAACTCCTTATGTCATTACGATCGATGCAGATACACTGCTTCCTAAATCCTCTATACGTTATCTTGTAGCACGTATGAAATCTAGCCCAGAAAATGTTTGTGCTGTTGCTGGCTCGGTTCTAACCAAAAACAGCAGAGAAAACTTTTGGACAAAAATTCAAGAATGGGATTACTTTTTAGGTATTGCGTCTATTAAAAGACTTCAAGGCCTATATCAAGGAACTTTAGTTGCTCAAGGAGCCTTTAGTATATATAAAACACAATGTGTAAAAGAAGTCGGTGGTTGGCCAGATGCTATAGGTGAAGATATTGTTTTAACATGGCGTTTACTTGAGAAAAAGTGGAAAGTTTATTTTGAGCCATTGGCAGTTTCATTTACTGAAGTACCTAGTTCCCTTAAGCACTTTGTCAGACAGAGAGCAAGATGGGCAAGAGGTATGATAGAAGGTTTAAATGAAATAAAGCCATGGAACCAGCCTCAAGTATTTGTTAAATACTTAACTGGAATTAATTTAATCATGCCTTATTTAGATCTTACTTATACACTATTTTGGCTTCCTGGGCTGATATTGACTTTTTTCGGTTATTACTGGATTGTTGGCCCAATGACACTTCTTGTTTTACCTTTAACCCTAATCAGTTATAGTATTCTTTATTTTTATCAAAGAAATTTTGTATTTAAACCTTTAAATCTTAGAATTAGAAAAAACTTTATAGGCTTTATTTTCTTTATTCTTGGCTATCAAATGATTATGTCACCTATCTCTGTGTATGGTTACATACAAGAATTTTTTAAATTTAAAAGAAACTGGAAGTGAGAGAGTTATCGAAGAATGAACCATTAGCTTAGGGTGTATTAGTTCAGCAAGCTAAAGTAGCAGTCAAATATTTGTATTCCCGTCTACATAAAATTTTAATAGAACGTAACGAGTTTCTGGATAGTAATTTGTTCAAATCTATCTTATCAGCATGTAAACGTATGACTGATTTAAATTACACCAAGCAAGATGCAATAAAAATCTCTGCTAAAAAATTTAAGGTAACTCAAGAAGAAATAAAAAAATATGTAGATTTACTTGGTATAGAAAGTAAGCGGTATATTGAATCTAAGAAAACTTTTTTAACAAAAGACAACGCCAGCTTTGGCCACAGAGAGAGCAGGAAGTAACACAAGATATAAATGTGTCGTAACTAAGTGCGATGTTATTGTTTATTGTATTTCTCTGAAAGTCCATACCTTTTCATTTTGTTATAGAGTGTGCCGCGTGACATTCCTAATAGTTGCGCGGCTGCTTTTTTATTTCCATATGTGCGCTCTAATGCCTGCAATATTTTTGTTTTTTCCACATTGCCTTCTCTTCCGTACCGGGCTGGCACATATTCATTGGAAGAACAAATTGTTATGATACGTTGAAAAAGCTGGATGATGCGTCCACTATTAAATGATGGAGTGTTTGTGCTAATAAATCTTCAATTTAGTTTTTGATATATGAAAAACAAAACATTATTTGGAGTTAGTATAGTTTCATGGACACCTCTTAGTTAAGTCCTTACAATGAAAACAAGAGGAGATGAGTCCGGATGGAACACAAAAAAACGAACAAGAGATACAATGAAGATTTTAAAAGAACAGTGG